>JBEGSP010000197.1:0-3973 GCA_041179845.1 Pseudomonadota bacterium | reverse complement strand
GCAGATGATCATGGCTATCAACGGTGGCCCGATCGGCTGAACCACTGCCATGCGCAATCCACGTGCCTGAACATGCGCGCATCACGGGCTCGACCGCCGTCACCAAACCACTCGCCGGTCGCCGTAGCACGATGCTGTCGCCACGTTGCTCATGTATGTACGGTTCGCGATTCGATATGACCAGCACTTCATCGCCCGCTAATTCATCATGCAAAAGTGAACGCAGCTTTTCTGCAGTCCAAGCTTGGGGAGATGGTTGTTGTACTTTACGTTCACGATTCATTGTTCTTACGTAGCAAAGCGGCTTGGGTTTATTGACCTAATGCCGCGGCCCACACCATCCCTACGGCCGTCGTAGATGACTTTCGCGGTTGGGTTGACTGCAAAGCGCTGGCCAGAGTTTCAACTGACAGCCCGGATAAAGGCTTCGCTCAATGCGGTGCAGCTTGAAAACAGCCATAAAGAAATTATTTGCTGCGACGCAACATGAAAACTTGTGTGCTTTCCTCCAGAACTCTCATGAAATAAGGCCAAGATGGTTATCATTAGCCAAAATAAGCGAGTGCGACTTGCCAAACTGGCTAGCTGGCTCAGCAATCAAGATTATTAAAGAAGGCAGGATATGGTGGAGACCAACAAACAGACCGCGGATTCGTTTCCGCGGCTATTGCAGCAGCATGCGCACGCGCGACCTACGCATCCCGCTTTTCGCGAAAAGCATTTGGGTATTTGGCAAACAACGACTTGGGCCGACGTCGAAACCCACGTGCGCTTGTTGGCGTGCGGATTAGCGGCGCTGGGTTTTAAGCGCGGAATGAATCTCGCCGTGGTCGGTGACAATCGACCACGTCTGTACTGGGCGATGGCAGCAGCTCAATGTTTGGGGGGGGTTGCTGTTCCACTCTACCAAGATGCGCCAGCGGCTGACATGGCCTATGTATTAGAGAACGCTGAAATTGATTTTGCAATCGTTGAAGATCAAGAACAAGTTGATAAATTATTAGAAATTCGTCAGACCGTTAAAGGGCTGACACACATAGTGTATGACGATGGGCGCGGCCTGCGCAACTACACTCAATCGGGCGTACATTCATTTGATAGTGTGCAAGCGCTGGGTAAAGTGCACGATCAAGATCACCCTCATTTCTTTCAGCAGCAAATCGATCTAGGGCAAGCTAACGATATCGCCGTCATCTTGTACACATCAGGCACGACGGGCAAACCTAAAGGCGTGTGTCATTCCCATGCAGCGATGATTGCTACCGGCCATACGCTGATTGAATTTGATAAGGTCTCCGCAGACGATGAAGTGTTGTGTTACCTGCCACTGGCCTGGGTGGGTGATTTTCTGTATTCGTTTGCGATGTCCCATATTGCAGGCTTCTGCCTGAACTGTCCGGAATCGCCCACCACAGTCGCCACTGATTTACGCGAGATTGGCCCTACTTACTATTTCGGTCCACCACGTATCTACGAAAATATTCTGACTCAGGTAATGATTCGAATCGAAGATGCTAGCGCCATTAAACGATCGCTTTTTCATTACTTCATGCGAGTGGCGCGCCGAGTAGGCCTGAAGCTACTTGATGGTAAAGAATCCGTCAGCTTGATTGATCGCGTTTTATATTCGTTCGGTGATCTGCTGATTTATGGTCCGTTGAAAAATGTATTGGGTATGTCACGAATTAAAGTCGCCTACACCGGCGGTGAGGCGATCGGCCCTGATTTGTTTGATTTCTACCGCTCAATCGGTATCAATCTCAAGCAACTGTATGGCATGACTGAAACGTGTGTCACGGTTTGTATGCAACGCTCAGGGGACGTAAAGCTCGATACCGTAGGTCGCCCGATGGCAGGCGTGGAAGTAAAAATTGCGGATGGCGGCGAAGTACTGGTCCGCTCACCGGGACTGATGGTGGGTTACTACAAGAAGCCGGAAGATACCGCTGAAGCGATTGATGGTGAGGGTTATTTTCACACCGGTGATGCTGGCTTTTTTGATGCTGATGGTCATCTGAAAATTATCGATCGCGCTAAAGATGTCGGCAAGATGGCCGATGGCACGCTGTTCGCACCTAAATATATAGAAAACAAACTTAAATTTTTTCCTTTCATCAAAGAAGCCGTTGCCTTTGGTGATGGTCGTTCTAGTTGTAATGCATTCATTAACATCGATATGGAAGCTGTCGGCAACTGGGCCGAGAGACGCAACTTAGCCTATAGCGGCTACAGCGATCTCGCTAGCCAGGCTGCCGTGTATGAATTGATTGCTGAGTGCGTTGAAAAAGTGAATGCCGATTTAGCGCACGATGAATTACTCTCTGGATCGCAAGTTCACCGCTTTTTAATTCTGCATAAAGAACTCGACCCTGATGATGATGAGCTGACTCGCACCCGTAAAGTACGGCGACGCTTTATTAGCGAAAAATATGCCGTTCTGATTGACGCACTCTACGGCGGTCGCGAACGACAGTTCATCGAAACTCAAGTTAAATTTGAAGATGGCCGCCAAGGCATCATCAGTGCCGATCTGGAAATTCGCAACACCAAAACTTTTAGTGCCACCCGTAAGGCTGCCTGATGAATAACTCGCCTTCTACTCGCCGCGCTGGCGATGTCATCCTCGATTTACGCGCTATTTCTTTATCGTTTGGTGGTGTTAAGGCGCTCACCGATATTTCATTTAATGTTCGCGAACATGAAATACGCGCCATCATCGGACCCAATGGTGCTGGCAAAAGCTCAATGCTGAATGTCATTAATGGAGTCTATCGTCCACAACAGGGTGAGATCATCTATCGCGGTCAACATCGGCGCGATATGGATACGCATGCCGCGGCAGAAAGCGGTATCGCACGTACTTTTCAAAATATCGCTTTGTTTAAGGGTATGACCGTCTTAGACAACATCATGACTGGTCGTAATTTGAAAATGCAGTCGAATTTTCTAATGCAAGCGCTCTATATCGGACCGGCACGACGCGAAGAAAATGCCCATCGCATCAAAGTGGAAGAAGTGATTGATTTTTTAGAAATTCAGCACATCCGCAAAACACCCGTAGGACGACTTCCGTATGGATTACAAAAGCGCGTTGAGTTAGGTCGTGCGTTAGCCGCCGAGCCGCAAATTCTGTTACTGGATGAGCCCATGGCCGGCATGAACGTCGAAGAAAAACAAGACATGTGCCGTTTCATTCTCGATGTGAACGAACAATTTGGCACCACCATCGTATTAATTGAGCATGATATGGGTGTGGTGATGGATATCTCTGATCGCGTTGTCGTGCTGGACTACGGTAAAAAAATTGGTGATGGCACGCCCGATGAAATACGCAGCAATCAAGATGTTATCAATGCTTATCTGGGCGTTGCGCACTAAGTACTAAGCGCTTCGCAAACATATCAACGCCACGGGATAGTACGTAGACACATGAACCTGAATTTTTTCTTTGAAGTACTAATTGGCGGCTTGCTCTCAGGCGTGATGTATGCGCTGGTAGCGCTGGGCTTTGTACTGATCTACAAAGCCTCTGGCGTGTTCAACTTTGCACAAGGGGCTATGGTGTTTTTTGCTGCGCTCACCTGTGTATCACTCACCGAATTTGGCTGGCCATTGTGGGTCGCGATTGCTGCCACCATCGTCATCATGAGTCTGTTAGGGCTGGCAGTAGAACGTGTCGTACTGAGACCTTTGGTGAATCAGCCTGAAATTTCATTGTTCATGGCAACCATAGGCTTATCGTTTTTTATCGAAGGTATGGCGCAGTTGATGTGGGGCTCTGACGTCAAGCGACTCGATTTGGGTATCGAAGACGTACCCATGGAAAGTCTGATGCAAAGCTTTAACATCATCGTTTCAAAATTTGATGTGATTGCTGCGGGGATTTGTGCGTTGTTGGTGACAGGACTCGCTTTATTTTTCTCTCGCACTAAAGTCGGTCGCGCACTACGCGCCGTCGCTGACGATCATCAAG
>JBEGSP010000196.1:0-10775 GCA_041179845.1 Pseudomonadota bacterium | reverse complement strand
CGGATGCAGGTTTGCAGAATTCCAGCTTTTCGGTTTGCGCGTCGCTCAGTGGAAGTTTGAATCGATCGCGAAATTCAAGCAGATCGTCGAGCTCGAGTTTTTTCTGTTGATGCGTCGTCATTTTGCCTTGGCCCGCAGCACCCATGCCAAAGCCTTTTTTGGTTTGAGCCAAAATCACCGTCGGTCTGCCGTGGTGATTCGCAGCTGCATGATACGCCGCATAAATCTTGCGCATGTCATGACCGCCTCGTTTTAATCGATCAATTTCATCATCGGTGAGCGTATCGCCTATCGCTTTGAGTGCAGGGTTTTGACCAAAAAAATGTTCGCGATTAAATGCGCCATCATTCGCTGCAAAGGTTTGTAGTTGACCATCGACCGTACGATTTAAGGCGTCGACTAAATCACCCGTGTGATCACGGGCAAATAATGGATCCCAATCCGAGCCCCACAGTAATTTGATGACATTCCAACCCGCACCGCCGAACAGTGTTTCGAGTTCATCGACGATATGTCCATTACCGCGCACCGGTCCATCGAGCCGTTGCAAGTTACAGTTAATAACGAAGACTAAGTTATCCAGTTTTTCGCGCGAGGCTAATGACAGTGCCGCGAGGGACTCCGGTTCATCCATCTCACCGTCACCAAATACGCCCCATACTTTGCGCGGTTGAGCCGCCATTAATCCGCGATGCTCGAGATAGCGCATGAACCGTGCTTGGTAAATCGCGCTGATTGGCCCTAAGCCCATAGAGCCGGTTGGAAATTGCCAGAAGTCGGGCATTAACCAAGGATGTGGGTACGACGAAAGACCTTGAATGCCACGTTCTTTGGCTTGTATCTCTTGACGGTAATGCGAGAGATTATCTTCGCTCATTCGTCCTTCAAGAAAAGCGCGAGCATAAATGCCTGGTGCGGAGTGCGGCTGAAAGTAAATTAAATCGCCACCAAACTCAGACGTGCGCGCACGGAAAAAATGATTAAAACCGACTTCAAATAAATCCGCCGCAGAGGCATAGCTGGCAATGTGCCCACCTAATTCACCATAAGCGCGGTTGGCACGTACCACCATCGCTAGCGCGTTCCATCGCAAGATACTGGCGATACGTTCTTCCAGATCAACCGCATCTGAGCCACCCGGATAGGCGGGCTCATCAGTCGCTCGTATGGTGTTGATGTAAGGCGTGATGCGTGCATCACGCCAATTCAGACCTGCATCACGCGCCGCTGCAGAGAGTTTAGAAAGTAAAAAACGAGCACGCTCAGGGCCTGCGCTCGCCAGCACCGATTCCAGGGCGGCGATCCATTCAGCGGTTTCTTGTTCGTCTGTGTCGTTGAGGCGGACCAGATGGTCAGGGGTGCTCATATCCATGGCAGTCAAAAGGAAAGGGTATTGAATGCCATAAAGGTAGTCTATTTTCTTCAGCAGGTGCTGCTGAAAAGTTCGCCATAGTCCACTTATACGGCATAAAATGCTGAAACAAGGCAACTATTAGGGTTTTAACGATGGAAAATCTAGATATAACAGATCTGAAAATTTTAAAGTGTTTGCAGCAGGATGCCAGTCTCACGAATGTGGAGTTGGCTGCCAAGGTAAGCCTCTCGCCGTCGCCCACCTTGGCGCGTGTCAAAAAACTCGAGGCCGACGGTGTTATCTCCGATTACGTTGCATTGGTGGATCCGCATGCTTTGGGTTTAAAGGTGAATGTGTTCGTGCGCGTCTCGCTCGAGAAGCAAGAAGCGGCCGCGTTAGAGCGTTTTGAAAAAGCGGTAAGTCATTTTGATGAGGTGATGGAGGTGTATCTAATGACAGGCGATGAAGATTATTTGCTGCGTATCGTTGTCCCTGATTTGCAAGCTCTTGAGCGCTTCATTCTTCACAATCTCACACGCATACCCGGCATCAAAAATATTAAATCTAGCTTTGCCCTCAAACAGGTGAAGTACAAAACGGCTTTGCCTATCAGTGACTCGTTGAGTTGATGTTTTGAGGAAGGAAAATTTATCCGAAAAAAGCAACGCTGAGTAGTACATCGTCTACGCAGACGAACACCCTTATCACGACAATTTATTTCACCTGAATGTGACTGATAGATCGTATCTGTCAAGAACGCACAGACCTTTGAAAATAAAGCGTAAGGGGAGCGGAATGTCTTTTGGCTATATTCACGATGCACCGGAAAAAATAAATCAATGGCTAGATAGTTTGGGGAAAGGCCGAAGTGGCCTATCGCTTGACTCGCAGGGCAATTGTTTTTTGGTGTCTGACAATGAGGTGGGTTTATTTGTGTCGTGCCCTGAGGGAAGTCAGCAGGTTATCGTCGTGGCGCAATTAATTAACGTACCCATACCGCTGAGTTCACGCTTATATGAAGAATTACTAGCGCTAAATATTAATGTAGCGTTCACCCAAGGTACACAACTGTTTTTTGATAAGAAGACTCGCACGATAGGGCTATTGGTAAGTCGGGATATTGTGTCACTCGATCATGTCTCATTCCAAAACCTGCTGACTAATTTTAAGGACAAGGCACTGGAAATAAGAGAGTTTATAGACGCTCTTTTATATGGATCTTCTTCGTCCTTATCCAATTCAAAGTCGGCAAATTTAGGCTCGCATGGCACGTCCACTTATCATCGCTACCAGGAGGGTGCGTGAATCCGATTGGTGGCGTTAGAACGCCAACCATCGCTGAGACAGGAGGCGCCACTGCGACTCAGGATATGCAGAAGGCTGTATTTCGTGCAGCGTCTGATGTGTCGTCATTTTTTCATTCAGCAATTGATCAGATAGGCTCGAAAATTGGTGCCTTGAGCGGCCACGTGAGCAATGTCAGCCAATTCGCTGCACCTGCCACCGCAAATGCCTCACCATTAGTTAAAGCTCAACAAGCGCAGAGTCCTATAAATGTCAGGGATTACGGTGCGCCACATCCCAACGTACGTTTTGCTCCGGGTGTGAATGCTCAAGAAAAATTTAATCAAGTGACCGACATTGGTTTGCCAGCGGGAACCGCGACTACGTGGCAGCAGCATGATCAAGCTAAAGTCGCACGTCCCGATCCGGCAACGTACCTTGATCCCACGTACATTGATCAACACCTTGGTTTGTTTGATCAGGGTGCCGTGTCATTCATTACACCTCCGGCGCTCGAGAGATTTACGGTTGGCTATAACAACTCTGCTTTTCATGGTCGAACCGAGGGTTTGTTTGTACTACCGGCTACATGGGCAAAAGAAATGATTGCGGACGCTCGATCCGAGCCGGCAGTGTCAAGTCAAAAACAAGGAACTCCCGAGTGGCAACACGAGCTTCTTAAAGTGGTTGAGCAAAAGATGGGCATTCCCGCGGGTTGCTGGAGTAATGGAAACACCAAATTACTTGCGGTGTTTATCGAGAACCCGCGTGACCTCAATTTGCGTTTAGTAAATGGACGCGAGCAGGGTGCCAACGTTGAGTGGCGACCGGGTGGCTATACGTTGGGCGGGGTGCCGGAAGCGATGGTTGATAAAGTACCTTTGGATCAAGGTATCGGTGTGCCGTTTCAAGCTCTGGAAGAAGTATTAGACGACCGTTTGTTTAGCCTAGAAGGGGTAATGTAATGTCACCTGAAATCTTGAAGCACGAAGCAGGTAGATATGCGCTTCTTAAAATTGACAATCGTTATTATGCGAGCGTGGTTTGCGGTAGCTCTGCGGGATATACGCTAAATATTCCAATCACGTCGGAACAGGTTAGCGATGTGATGGAAGACGATCAATTATTGGATGAGCTAGTTGGTGACATTGCGTTTGCACCTAAGCGATATCTGGCGCAACACGTTAGTTTTGATGGATAGGTACTGTTCGTCAGACCGCCACACTAATGTAAATGGCCTCAATGAGTGACAGTGTTGATCTTTTTAAAGCTCATGTTTATCTACTCATGAGCCTTTGCGCTGACGCAGTAGGTCAGAGTAAATCTTTGCATTGCGCTACGAAAGTTGTGGAGTCTCAATGACAATAAAGTGCACGAAGCGAGAATCGCTTTGCCTTTAAAACTCATTCGAGGACACCATGGAACATCAAACCATTCAACCTAAATATCACTACGACCCCGATCGTTTGCTGGCGACATTAATCAGCAAGTTGAGTCTTAAAAATGATGCAGCGCTATCGCGCGCACTAGAGGTATCACCACCTGTCATTAGCAAGATACGTCACCGACGCTTGCCCGTCACCGCATCGTTATTAATTCGTATGCATGAGGTGAGTGCGTTAACCATTGCTGAACTACGTCATTTGATGGGTGATCAACGCGGAAAGTTCAGAATCAGCGATAAGCATTTCAAACCTAAGCTCAGCACAACCCATTGATAGTTTTCAGATCGTCTGGTGTGTTGATGTTTAAAAACGCTGAGTAGTCATCAAAGCGGACCTGCACATGAGCTTGACCCGACACCCAAGTAAGTACTTTGCGGCCACCTTCGCTGAGGTAATCACCTAGCCCGACCATGGCTTCACGTTTTAACAGACAGAATACTGGGTGATGTTCTGTCTGATTCTGATTGATCGTGGCGGCATAGGCGATGTCAGCACCTGATGAAACCAGCGCATCGCCAAGTCGGCTGGCTAAATCAGTGGGAAGAAAAGGGCAATCACAAGGCACGCTAAGCAGGTAAGGCGTGGAGCAGTGATTTAAACCTGCATGCAGCCCTGCGAGTGGGCCGACGAAATCACTAATATGATCGGCGATGACAGGCAGGCCGAATACTTCATACGCGTCGTGGTTCTGATTTGCGTTGATGAGTAAGGATCCCACTTGAGGTTGAAGCCGCTCGATGATGTGAGCAATCATGGGGCGTCCATCAAGGAGTTGTAATCCCTTGTCATGACCACCCATGCGAGTGCTGCGGCCGCCGGCTACGATCAGTCCGCTAATATCGTTGGTAGAGAGGGTCATTCAATCCGTATGTGATGTGTTTTGCGTTTTTTACGACGCGCCAAACGCATCGCTTAATGTAAGTATTTCTCCGGTATGTGTAGCGTCATATCCGGGTAGCAGGTTAACAACATGACGAAAGCCTGACGAGCACAACACTGAGATTAATTGATTCATGTGCGGTTGATTCAATACCTCAGCATTCACCGCAAAGAAATATCGCTCACTCACGAGTGGTATGAAATCAAGTTTAAAACGTTCAGCCGCCGTTTGTACTCCGAAGCCCACGTCGGCCATGCCACTGGCAATAAAGGCGGCGACAGCAGAGTGAGTAAATTCAGTATTTTCGAAACCATTAATTTGCGCGGGCGAGATATCTTTGCGAAGCATCATCAACTCAAGCAGCATGCGTGTCCCTGAGCCAGCTTGTCGGTTGACGAAACGCACATCGCTGCGTGGAAGATCATCGATGCTTTGAATGTTAAGAGGGTTACCCGGATTAACAAATAAGCCTTGCGAGCGCACAGCGAGATGAATTAGTTGATGAGTTTTAGGATCAAGCCAACGTCGGTAACGTTCCATCGCAGGCGCTTCGAATTCTCCTAAGGGCACATGAAAGCCGGCCATATCCGATTCACCCCGAGAGAGTGAGGCGACGGCATCAGTGCTGTTGCGATAACGCAGATCAATCGACAGGCCAGATTCACCGGCTTGCTTTAAAAACGCCGCAACCGCAAAGCCATGGCTGGCATCCAAACGAATCATTGAGCCGTGGCTACCCACGGTCTTGCCGAGTTCGGTTTCCAGCTCAGAGGCCAGACTATCAAGCGTAGGAGAGAGTCGGGCTGTGACACGTCTATCAGCCCAGATGAGTTTTTCTGCCAGTGGTGAGAGTTGCGTTCCCCGGCCACGGCCGGTTTGCATTAGGCTGTGACCAAATAAGGCCTCGGCCTCACGCAATAGACCCCAAGCATAGCGATACGAGAGGCTGACGGCTTGGGCCGCGCGAGCAATTGAGCCGGTTTCTTCGATGGCGCGTAACAGCGACAAAAGAACGGCCGTATCCAAGGCTTTACCTTGGTCTCGTTTGATTTCCCAGTGTGGATTGATCTTGACCTTAAACATTATGATAAGTTTTGCATATTGCGGATTAGGGTGCGCGGTGCTAGTTTCCGCGCTGGACAAGCGCAACAATGTAGCAGACAGACCTGCGCTGGTGCAGACTAGAACTGCAAAAAAAATCATATAAAGGCCGCTTTTCAAGGGTCAACCTCAGGAGGAGATATGGGCATTTCAGATTTACTGGCGAAAGAAAATACGATCGCTGGCTCCGGCTTTAACCGTTGGTTGGTTCCGCCCGCCGCCTTAGCGATTCACCTTTGTATTGGCATGGCCTATGGCTTTTCCGTGTTCTGGAAGCCCTTGGGTAATGCCTTGATAGGCCCAGATGGCACGCCGCTAGCGGCTTGTGCTGCCGGCGCGACTACCTTCGGCGACAAGCTGGCAGGTACCGGACGCGCCTTATTTGCGACCGACTGTAACTGGACCCAATTTGATCTGGGCTGGATGTACACACTCTTTTTCGTTTTGCTGGGTTGTTCAGCCGCGATCTGGGGTGGTTGGCTAGAGCGCGCTGGTCCACGTAAAGCCGGTGTTGTATCCGCCGTTTGCTGGTGCGGCGGCTTGCTGATTTCTGCCCTCGGTGTCCATCAACATCAACTCTGGATGATGTGGTTAGGCTCAGGCGTGATTGGCGGTGTGGGCTTAGGCTTGGGCTATATCTCACCCGTATCAACGCTAATTAAATGGTTCCCCGACCGTCGCGGTATGGCGACTGGTATGGCCATCATGGGCTTTGGTGGTGGCGCGATGATAGGTTCACCGCTGGCAACGCTGTTGATGGGTAAATTTGCGACTCCGGGCGACCCCGGTGTTTGGCAAACATTCGTCACCTTGGCGATTGTGTATTCCGTGTTCATGTTTGCCGGTGCGTTTGGTTACCGTGTTCCAGCAACAGGTTGGAAACCTGCCGGTTGGGAACCACCTGCAGCGAGCACCACGAATGCCATGATTGCAGCGCATCATGTTCATCTTAAAAATGCGCATAAGACTCCGCAGTTTTGGTTGCTGTGGGTGATTCTCTGCATGAATGTATCAGCGGGTATCGGTATCATCGGCGCTGCATCACCGATGTTGCAAGAGACCTTTGCCGGCGCATTGATTAGTCAACCTGATATTGGATTTGCGGACCTCAAATTAAATAAAGAATTACTCGCTGGCGCTGTAGCGATTGGTGCGGGCTTTGTAGGTTTGATTTCTTTGTTCAATATTGGTGGACGATTTGTATGGGCCTCGTCCTCGGACAAATTGGGACGTAAACCAACCTACGTTATTTTCTTTATTCTCGGTATAGCCATGTATGTACTGGCAGCGACCGCCGCAGGTTGGAAATCACTGCCGATCTTCGTTTTTTGTTTTTGTATTATTGCGTCTATGTATGGCGGCGGTTTTGCGACAATTCCAGCGTATTTGGCTGATATGTTTGGCACACAATTTGTGGGTGCGATTCATGGCCGTTTGCTCACCGCATGGTCAACTGCAGGTATTTTGGGACCGGTCGTAGTCAACTACATGCATGACGTTCGACTTGAGCAAAAAATTCCATTCGATCAAATTTACGGTCCGATTTTTTATGTACTGGCAGCGATGTTGGTGGTTGGTCTGATCGCTAACTTGTTGGTACGTCCTGTTGCTGATAAATACTTCATGACTGATGCAGAACTCGCGCATGAAAAACAATTGGCACACGAGCGTACGCTGGCTTCAGCAACAACAGGTAGCGGTGGCGAAAGCAGCAGCAATGCAGCGATTGCACCGATAGCTTGGTTGGCCGTCGGTCTGCCATTAGCGTATGGCATTTGGGTGACGCTGCAAAAATCAGCGGTACTCTTTAAATAAACGATAGCTAGTTGTCGTCCAGAGGGCGGGCCTTTGTGCCTGCCCTCTGACGTTTTTGGGGCAGTCGTTTAGACTTAGGGAGGCGCTGTTAATGCAGTCTTTCCTTAGCGCTCTATTTATCAGGAGAAGTAATGAGCATCACCCTTGAACTTGTGCGTAGCGCTTTGTCGCAGGTTATTGACCCGAATACAGACAAAGATTTCATCAGTAGTAAATCGGCCAAAAATATTCAAATTAATGGTGCTGACGTTGAGCTCGATATCGAGCTGGGTTATCCCGCTAAAAGTCAGTTAGATGAGCTGCGTGAGCGCGCCGTTAAAGCGATTCAGGCGATTCCCGGTGTGGGTAAGGTCAGCATTAATGTATCTGCGAAAATCGTAGCGCATGCCGTGCAACGTGGCGTCAAATTGATGCCCAATGTTCGCAACATCATCGCTGTAGCTTCAGGTAAGGGTGGTGTCGGTAAGTCCACTACCGCTGTCAATCTGGCGTTAGCGTTGGCAGCAGAAGGTGCAACGGTTGGTTTGCTCGATGCTGATATTTATGGCCCATCACAACCGATGATGATGGGTGTGACTGGCAAACCCGACTCGAATGACGGTAAAACCATGGAGCCTTTAGAAAACTATGGCGTGCAGGTGGCTTCGATTGGTTTCATGATCGACCCAGATCAGCCCATGGTGTGGCGTGGCCCTATGGTTACTCAGGCTTTGCAGCAGCTTTTAGAGCTAACCAACTGGCGCGATTTAGACTATTTAGTCGTAGATATGCCACCCGGTACCGGCGATATTCAACTCACGCTATCGCAAAAAGTTCCGGTCACGGGTGCGGTGATAGTCACTACGCCGCAGGATATTGCGCTGCTCGATGCGCGCAAAGGTTTAAAGATGTTTGAAAAAGTCGGCATTCCTATACTCGGTATCATTGAAAACATGAGCACGCACATTTGCAGCAATTGTGGTCATGCCGAAGCTGTGTTCGGTGAGGGCGGAGGTGCAAAGATGTGCCAAGAGTATGGCGTTGATTTTCTTGGGGCTTTGCCATTAACGATGTCGATTCGTCAGCAGGCTGATTCGGGTAAACCCACAGTCGTCGCTGATCCGAATGGACAGACAGCGCAGATTTATAAACAGATCGCGCGCAAGCTTGCTGTAAAGGTCGCTGAAAAAGCCAAAGACCTAAGTAGCAAATTCCCCAGTATCGTGATCAAGAACGATTAATTGGAGTCACTGAATCGCTGCGCGATTATTCTGGCATGGCAGAGCGATGAAAATGCGCGATCTTCCATTTACCTTCGTATTTCCGTGCAGCGATACTTAAGCGACCCAGCACATCGTCTGAGTGATCATTTTCCGTGATGGTTATTGTGTTGAGTGCGGTAACCATGGCCATGTCATCGCTCAACGTAGTGACGTGGATATCCGTAAGCACAGAGACGTAGCGCTTAGATCCCAATAGGCTATTGTCAAAATAGTGTTTGATGCCTTCAGTGCCTGCAACGATAGCTTTGCTGGTTGTCCCTAAAAAAACAGCATCCGGTGCGAACAGGCTCATCACCGCAGTCACATCGGCCTGACTAAATGCAGATGACCAGCATTGCGCCAGCTCCAGTGCGTCATTGATCGTTTGCGTCATGGGGGTTTTGGGGTCGAAATGTGAGGTTTTGACGTGACTAAAGCCACCGCGTGATTCGGCGGCGCATTCTAGCTGATTATTTTATTAGTATTAAAGCAATCCACTCCATTTGCTTTGACAGTGGGTTGTGCATTACAGTAAGTACTAGAGTCAGTTTAATGGAGAAGAAAATGTTTGGATTATTTGTTTTTGTGGTTTCGCTGCAGTCAGAAATTAATGTGTCAAATCACTTGGATCGTGCCGATTGCCAGGTCGCTGCGACGGCTATTCAAACCAGTGGTGATATTAAAGAGGTTCGCTGCGTTTACTTCAAGCCAAAAAGCGTAGAAGAAAGTTAAGAACAATTCCGTCCATCGTTAACGAGTCAGGTCGCAGTTATAAAGTATGACATTCAGCACGACATAAAGCACTGTCCTGCCTCGTCAACGAAGGGTTAGCATTATCAATAGCGGTTGTATTGTTCCAGCGCTTTGCGCATAGATTTTTCGCGCTCAATGATAGGAATCATTTTCGATTCCTTGTCATCGTACTGTTTTAAGAATTCGATCACTTTCTCTGCCGCTGCGGTCGGTACAACGACCACACCATCGGCATCTGCCACGATGTAATCCCCAGGGTGCACCATGATCTCGCCGCATTTAACCGGGATCTGTTTATCGACACTTATCATTCTGCCGACCGACGTAGCGGGGCTGACGCGGCGCGACCAGACTGGAAATTCCAGGCGTCTGAGCTCAGAAATATCACGCACAGCTCCATCGATAACAGCACCGGCCAGTCCGCGCACCTTCGCCGTTGTGCCCATTAAATTACCCATTGCGGCAATCTCTAATCCATCCTGCATCACATACACCAGTACCGAGCCCGCTGGCGCCTCATCCAAAATATCCAGGATGTGATTTGGGTATTTGCGCGTGTCATTTTTTAATACTGGACGCATAAGTGCGGTGGCGGCCCGTCCGACGATACGTGAGTCATAAATAGGTTTCATGTCGGCCGACATCCAGCCACGCGCTCCCGTGGCTTCTTCAACCGCATCGGCGATATTACCGGTGCTGTTTTCAGGGCGTTTGAGCGCCGCTATGATTTGTTCAGGTGTGATGGCCTGCGCAAGGTTTATAAAGCCAAGCCCTAGCGTGACGCTAAGTAGTACACGTATTACTGTAGTTCGCATGGTGGTCTCCGGATTTTATTATTCAAATAATTGGATGATAAGTAGTAATGTTTGAGCGCTTAATCGTTTGACATCCATTGGCTGAAT
>JBEGSP010000195.1:0-8946 GCA_041179845.1 Pseudomonadota bacterium | reverse complement strand
TGTATCTATCTGGTTTGATTCGAACCAGAAGGATGTATCTGCAGCTAGTTTCGGTTTGGACAAGGGTGGTTCAGTTGCTCAGGTCTCACGTATTGCAATCGGTGGCTCAGTCGGTTCCCAGACAGCGACGGTGGTTATCAATGGTCAAACCATTACATCGGATGCAGCGACGGGTGGAACGACCAGCATGGCCACTGCGCTGGAAACAGCGATTAATGCCGCTGTATCTGCCGGCACGCTGAAAAATATTTCGGTCACTAATAAAGGTAGTTACTTAGACATTACATCGACCATCGCTGGTTCACCGTTCACCCTGAAAGGGGCATCGGTTTCGACCACTGGTCCGACCTTGACGTTGTCGACAGTGACAGAAAATAGTTACGGTAACAATGATGTCAGCGGCTTGTTAGACGCTACAGCGACATCGACAAACGCTCGTACGGTATACAGCACAGTGCGCATGATCTCCGATCCTGCACTCTTGCCTAAATTACCTTCACCTGAAGGCGCTCCACCATCAGATCAATTGGATGAGCTGCGTGCCACTGGTCAGCCTTTCAAGATTACCGTGGGCGACAAAGGCTACGGAGCCGACGGTAATTTTATGGCACTCGGTTTCGAAGAAGGCACATTTGGTGGTCGTTCAAGTGAAGAGATGGATCCTCCACGCGTAGGCCGTCTAGCCTTCCAAGTGGGAGCATCGGCAAATCAGTACATCACGATTGACCTGGCAGACTTCGGTAAAAAAGGATCGATCACAGGTGATATCACGGGTGACGTTGACCTGAACGTCGAAGATCGTCGCGTACGTATCAACACGCGTGATGGAGCCTCCGCCGTCTTGACCTTGCTGGATGAAGCGATGGACAAGGTGAATGCAACGCGCGCTACCATGGGTGCGGTGATGAATCGCATGCAGCACGTGATTAACAACTTGTCGAACGTTACGACTAATTTGTCTGCTTCACGTAGCCAGATTGAAGATGCTGACTACGCCAAAGCGAGTACCGAACTGGCGAAAGCTGGAATCATGCAACAAGCCGCCACCGCGGTGCTGGCACAAGCGAACACCAGCCAGCAAACGGTACTCAAGCTGCTGCAGGGTTAATAGCGGGGTTTGATGAAGTTTCAAAAGGACTATTGACCCTTAGAGGTGTTGCTGTGACACAATACTATCTGTCGGTGTAGCTATCCGAGGGTAGAGATGGATCAGAATTCGAACCAGAACAGGCGCCGCATCATGTTCAGGCTGTTACGCATTGCGTTGATCGCTTTTGTCTTGTTGTTGTTGACGATAGTGATGAATCCCAAGCGCTATCTGCCACCCGACATGAGTGTAGGCGAGTTTTTTCAGGCCTTATTAGGTGTCATCATGCTTTCCGGTGTGATGGCCGCTGTCGTGTTTCGAGCCTGGAACGACTATCAACGTAAAAAACGCGAAAAAAAATGAATTCCGCTAACCAAACCGCTCAGGATGGTGCGCCAAATTGCTGGCAGTGTCGCCACTTTGGCGTTAGCTGGGATCCCAAACTTCCTTATCTTTGCCGACTGATGGGCTTTAAGAGCCGCGTCACTCCCTCCGTTGAAGTTTTCCGTGCTGATGGTCAGCGTTGCCGTGGCTTCGCACCTAAAACGGGTACGGCCAACTCAGCTTCATCACATTCCTCCTCACCACCTAGGCGTTCCGCATGAAATATTGGTCGCTTGTGCTCGCCATGGTTTGTCTTTGCGGCACTGCACGCGCTGATTTTCAGGCCGCCATGCGCGCGATTGAGCGCGGACACTACGCGACCGCCGAACGCGCCTTACGTAAACCTGCTGCAAAGGGCGACGCTCGTTCCCAGAACAACCTAGGTTTTTTGTATGAGCATGGGCTGGGCGTGACACAAAATTATGCCGAAGCACGTAACTGGTATAGCAAGGCTGCCGAGGGCGGTTTGCCTGAGGCGAAATTCAATTTAGCTACGCTGTACCACTACGGTCGCGGCATTTCGCAAAACCCTGAGTTAGCTGCGCCATTATTTGCCTCCGCTGCCCAGGCGGGCTATGCCGATGCCGAGTACATGCTGGGCGAATACTATCGGAGCGGAATGGGTGGTTTAAAAAAGGATGGCGCTGTTGCTTTGGCGTGGTTTCTTCGCGCCTCTCGCAAAGGGCATTCTGGCGCCCAGTTGATGGCATCGTCGATTTATCTCAGCGGCGAGGGCTGGCGTAGTGAGCCACGCAAGGCCTTGATCTGGGGTGAGTTAGCCCGTGGCAATGGCGAAACTCAGGCCGGTGCCATTATTTCTCGGGCCGGCAAAGGTCTCAGCGCCGAGCAGCTACAAGAAGCTATGCATGAGGCAACGGTCTGCCTCCAAACTGACTATCGGGACTGTCCCGAGTAGCCTAAAAGAGGCAAAAAGCTGCCTGTCGGGTTTTCGTCTGCCGCTTTAGCGGTTGACGTTTTCCTCCCCCGGCAAAGTGCTGCCGACTCGACATGCCGCCTCAAAACCCGCATGTTTCCTCACTAAAACATCTGGCACGAGGATTGCTATAAAGAAAGCAAATAGTGTTTTCTAAGGCAATCAACGTGACGACTCTTACTCAAACTTCGCATCCAGCACTTTGGCTCGATCCTAAATCCTCCGTGGGTTCAGTCGAGCGTGAACAACTGCTTGAGGCAGGCCTTCAACTCTTGCCAGTGGCGACGCTGCAGGACTTGAAACTCGGTCTGGCGCGCGCGCGATTAGTTGTCATACGCCTGATGGGTGATACCGGCTTGTTGGAAGAAGTGCGCAAGCTGACTCAGGCCTTTGGTCATGCGATTCCGGTGCTTTGCCGCGTCGAGCGTAATCAGTTCGAGTTGGGCATAGAAGCCATGCGCCGCGGTGCTTATCACGTGCTGTCAGCCGATGATTGGTCAGTGGATGCCTGGCGCTCCGCGCTGGCACTGGCACCGACGCGCAATGAGGTGCCTAAGAACAGTCCACAAACGTTTGTGTTCGTTGATCCAGTGAGTCAGCATTTGCTCGAGTTAGCGCGACGTGTAGCGCAGACACAAGTGTCAGCATTGATCGTTGGTCCAACCGGTGCGGGTAAAGATGTATTGGCGCGGGTGTTACATGATGCGTCGCCACGTCGCAATGGTCCCTTCGTTGCGATGAATTGTGCAGCCTTGCCAGAAAATCTCATTGAAGACATGTTGTTTGGTCACGAGAAGGGCGCATTCACCGGTGCCTTGAAAGAGCATCGTGGTTTATTTGAACAAGCGCAGGGCGGCACCATCTTCTTAGATGAAATCGCAGAGATGCCGTATCACCTGCAAACCAAACTGCTACGCGTTCTGCAAGAACGCAAGATCACTCGCTTGGGTGGTAATGCACCGATTGAACTGGATGTGCGACTCGTAGCAGCGACCAACAAAGATTTACGCGAAGCGATTGCAAATCGTGAGTTCCGCGAAGATTTGTATTTCCGTATTAGCGCATTCAAATTATCCGTGATGCCGTTGCGTGATCGTCCCGGCGATATTCTGCCTTTGGTCTCCCAATTTTTATCCAACTATGGCCCAGCCGATCGTCAAATCAGACTTTCTGAGCGTGCTGCTGAAATGCTGCAGCAATACAGCTGGCCCGGTAATGTTCGTGAATTACAAAACGTTGTTCAACGTGCGCTGGTGTTATCGAACAGCGACATGATTGATGAAGCCGATCTCATGTTTGATGAATGGGAATCGCACGCAGCTGAACCGAATAAAGCGATTGAATTGTTATCAGCTCCTGTAGCTGCTGAAGCGACAGCTGCAACGATTGAAGATGGTGCATTGTCGACGGCCGTCAAGAGTAGCGAGTACCAAGCCATCATGGCCGCGATTCGTTCAAGCAGTAACCGTTCAGAGGCAGCAAAAAAACTCGGTATTAGTCCACGTTCATTGCGTTACAAGATGGCGCAGTTTCGTGATCGTGGTTTGCCCTTGCTAGCAGCTGCGTAAACCGGAGGTGCTGAGACATGATCAATAAAGTTAACAGCCAAGCCAATATCGATTCGATGTTGGCAGCCATGCGCCAGTATCAAGTTGACGCAGCAGGAAAAAATACGCAGCCGGTGTTAGCACCGCCTACTGCAGAGATAGGTAAGCCAACATTTGGCGATGCCATCAAAACCGCAGTGGTGCAAACCAACGATGTTCAGCAATATGCCAGCAGCTTGCGTGAAGCGTATGACCGTGGTGAAGATGTTCCGTTGACTGATGTTGTGTTGGCGATGCAGAAATCTTCACTAGCCTTTGAAGCGACTCTGCAGATACGCAATAAAGTGCTCAAGGCCTACGAAGACATATTAAACATGCCGGTTTAATCCAGTGTGTGATTGAAATAGTAAAACGTTTTTTTTGATTTAGAACAGCCAACCTCTTAGAGAGTAGAACATGGCCGAAGCGACAATGAATGGGGGATTACCCCCACAACTGCCTACAGGACAGGCCGCCGGTGCGGGTGATTCCGCAACAGGCGCATTACCTATGCCTAACCCTGGACAGCTGCCTGGCGCAATGAGTGGCGTATCGGGTGGCATGAATCAGTTTAAAAGCTGGGCAGATAACCTGTTCAAGCAGCCGGCCGTTCGTCGTGCGCTACCAGCCATTGCGCTATTGGTGATTTTGCTGATCGCAGCGATGAGCTTTCAATTTTCGCAGACCACGCCTTATCGTTCGATTATGCCGGGCATGACCGAGACCGATAAACAGGCCGCTATGGAGGCCTTAAAAGCTGCTGATTTCAAACCAAAAATTGATACGAGTAGTGGGCAGATTACGGTTCCAGAAGGTCGTTATCACGAAGCGCGTATTTTCTTAGCGGGTCAAGGTATTCCTAAAGAAGCGCAGCCAATTGGCATGGATTCATTAAAAGATAAATCCTCCATGACTACTAGTCAGTTCATGGAACAAGTTCAGTACAACTCAGCTATCGAGCAAGAACTGGCACGCAGCATCATGCAGATTTCAACCATTAAATCTGCTCGCGTGCATTTGGCCTTACCTAAACAAAGCGTGTTCGTGCGCGAACGTGCAACGCCTAAAGCGTCCGTCGTTGTTACACCGCACTCTGGTCGCGGTGTTACCACCTCGCAGGTAAAGGCGATTGTTCATCTCATTTCGTCAAGTGTTCCTTATCTCTCACCACAAAATGTATCGGTGGTCGATGATCAAGGTAATTTAATGACAGAAGAAAATCCGGTTGATGCGGCCATGGGTCTCACAGTCGCGCAAATGTCGCACAAGCAGCGTACTGAAGAATCATATCGTCAACGTGTGACTGAATTGCTGGCACCAGTCGTTGGTGAGGCCTCAGTAAAAGCGGAAGTTAACTTAACGTTGGATTACACCACGGTTGAAACCACGACTGAAGATTTTGATAACAAAGATAAGGGCGTTAAGCCACGTTCAGAAGCATTGACCACTGAGCGTAAATATAAGATCGATCCCGAAGGTATTCCAGGTGCGATGACTAACTCGCCACCACCGGACGCCGATTTGACGACGGATACCAACTCCAATGAACGTAAGCCTGTCAATAACGAAGTCGTGACGACACGTGCGACACGTAACTTTGAAATGGATCGCTCGGTTCGTCATGTGAAAAATTCACAAGGTGCGATTGAGCGTGTGACAGTCGCTGTTGTAGTGGCTGAACGTCCAGCACCACCACCAGCGGATGGCAAGGGTTTTGGTCCAGGTGTGCCAACGACGATCCCATATTCGAAAGAAGAGTTAGATCGTATGCTGCAATTGGTACGTAGCGCGGTGGGTTACAACGAAGCACGTGGTGACGTGGTAACTGTGGCACCAGCACGTTTTGAAACGCTGGCACCTGAACCACCGAAGGCTTGGTATGCCGATACGGATTTGCAGAACTTCATTAAAATTGGTGTAGCAGCTCTTGTAATGATCGTATTCCTGTTGGCGGTAGTTCGTCCGATGGTCAAAGGACCGACGATCAACCAAATTCTGGGACCTGCTGGACCTTCTGCAGAAGATCTCAAGCGTGCTGAAGAGGCTAAACTGGCTGAAATCGCCAAAGCAGTCGAGGATGCTAAAGCGGCAGAGACGGCGCGCATGGAAGAACAATTCAGATTGGCAGAAGAAGCTCGCTTAGCAGAAGAGGCGCGTTTGGCAGAGTTGGCTCGCTTGGCAGAGGAAGCGCGATTAGCAGAAGAAGCACGTTTGGCAGAGTTGGCTCGCTTGGAAGCAGAAGCGGCCGCGGAAGAAGAGCGCTTGGCGGAAGAAGCAGCTGCAGAAGCCGCAGCCGCAGACGAAATCGAGATGGAAGAGGGTGAGTCGCTGGAAGAAATGAAAGCGCGTATGCAATCCATGAAACCGAAGAAGCCGACTTTCACTGCTGATATGCTAGACACAGCAAACACGTACGATGACAAAGTCGCATTGATTCGTATGCTAGTGGCACAAGAATCAGGTCGCGTTGCATTGGTACTGAAGAACTTGGTCAAAAACTAAGCGATTGACCAACTAGATAACTAACGGGGAATCACATGGCAGAACCTACTAAAGCAGCAGCGCCTAAAGCCGCCGAAGCAGCATCACCGGTGGCAGCAGAAGCAGATGCTAATCCTATGGATGAGATGAAGAAGTTCAAGACTAAGAAAAAAGTGACGGTGCCTGAAGAGATGCTGAATGATGCCAAAAGCTATGATGACAAACTGGTTTTGGTAAAGATGCTGACTGAAAAAGAGCGCAATCGTATGGTTTTGATTATTAAGAATCTTCTCAAGTAAATAAATAGAGAAAGCATTAGCTTATAAAACAGCTAATCACGTATACAACGCAGCATTGCATGGTTTAGAGGTGGCACATGGCAACTACAGCAGTTATACCGATGTCGGATGAGCTCAAAAAAGAGCTGGCCGAGATTACGAACGTTCAGCGCGCAGCCGTATTGATGCTGCTACTGGGTGAAGATCTTGCTTCCAACATTATCAGTTACCTGGATCCGAAAGAGGTTCAGGAATTGGGTGCAGCGATGGTCTCTGTAGCCGACATGTCGCAAGAGGCCGTGAATGCCGTGTTGGATCAATTCGTCGACCTGCTGAAACGTCAGACCAGTTTGTCGTTAGGAACGACAGAGTATGTTGAAACCGTGTTGAAACGCGCACTGGGACCCGACAAGGCCTCATCCGTTTTGTCGCGCATCATGCCCAACCGTGCTAGTCGTGGTCTGGAAATTTTGCAGTGGATGGATGCACGTGCTATTGCAGAAATGATTAAGACAGAGCACCCGCAAGTCACGGCGATTATTTTGTCCGTGCTTGAAGCCGAGGTGGCGGCAGATGTATTAGCGTATTTGCCAAACGATACACGTCCAGAAGTCATTCAACGGGTTGCCAGCCTTGATACGATTCAGCCATCCGCGATGGAAGAACTGGAATCGATCATGAAGAAACAGTTCTCGAATAATGCATCGTCATCGTCATCAAGTTTTGGTGGTGTCAAAGCGGCTGCGAAGATTATGAACTTTACGAAAGTCGAGTTGGAAGGTCCGATTCTCCAAGGTGTGGGTCAGATCGATGAAGAACTCGCTTTGCGAATTCAAGACAATATGTTCAGCTTCGAAAACTTGGCAGCGGTCGACAATCGCGGTATTCAGGCCCTCATGCGTGCCGTCGAGCCGGATATGTTGATGACTGCGCTCAAGGGTGCTGCCGATGTTGTTAAAGATAAGTTCCTCGACAATATGTCCAGCCGTGCGCGCGGTATGTTTGTCGATGACATGGAAGCCAAAGGTCCTTTGCGTATGACCGAAGTGGAAGATGCGCAGAAGAAGGTGATGCGTGCTGCACGTAAGCTTTCTGAGAAGGGCGAATTGATCTTGTCAGCTGGTGGAGCCGATTTTGTCTGATCCACGACAGGCGCCGCGGCGTCACGAATGGATGCCGAACCGGATGTTCGATCCGGCGACGAATCCGTTCGCGATTCAAAACCTGCTAAAAAAAGAAAAAAAAGAAGACACACCATTTTTACTCAAACGGGACGAGCGTCCCGTTTTCGGTTATTCCGACGATGCATTGTTGAACGAATCGAAGATTCAACCTGCCGTTGATTTTCAGTTCGATGAGCTGCTCGATCAGCCCATCACGCCTTTATCCACTTTTCATGCAGAGGTGGATGGGCAGTTTTCATCCGACCCTATCCCAGAAGTATCGTCCGCTGAAGTTGGCGATGCGCCGGACATCACTGCAGAATCATCTGAAACTGCCCTCCAAAAAAATATAGCTGAATCTGCATCAGATAATTCATTGACTGCCTCGCCTACGCATGAGGAAGACACGACGAATGATCACCTTGCAGAGGGTCGCTTAGATGTCACTGAAAATATAGCAACCCCAACGATAGATTCAACCGACGTTGCAGAAATGGCAGACGCTAATTCTGAGACTCACGTCCACAGTACTCCGGAAGATCAGGATTCGCCAACGCAAGAACCCGTGATTGATGCGTCAGCCGATCAGTTAATTGAGCAGTCACACGATCAGTCAGTGGAAGCGTCAGCCAATGAGGTAGTCGATACATTAGCTAATCAGTCGGACGTTACTTTGGCTGATACGACAAGCAATGATCATCATGAGACGATCGATGCGGAGCAATCAGTCGAACAGCCTTCGATCGTTACCGAATCATCCAGCGAATTACATTCAGCTGAAGCCGAATCAAACGCGGGTTTATCCCAGTCAGAGCCAGCCCCAAGCTTGAACAATGAAGCGGTCAATCAGCTGATTGAAACAGCTCGCGAAGAAACACGTGTCGAAGCGCATGCAGCAGGTTATCAAGAGGGTTTAGAAGCGGGTCTGGAGCAAGCTAAAGCGGAGATGCAAGCTGAAGTTGATGAGAAGCTTGCCGTCATCGATCAATTGGTTAAAGGCTTGCAGCAACTTGAGCGCGATCCTAATACCTTG
>JBEGSP010000194.1:0-5113 GCA_041179845.1 Pseudomonadota bacterium | reverse complement strand
GTTAAAAAACCTATCAAACCTGCGCTTGTTCAAACGCTGTCAGTGCATCTGCCGCATACATCAATGAGGGCCCACCGCCCATGTAAATAGCCATTCCCAAGGTTTCTATAACTTCTTGTTTAGTCGCGCCAAGTTTCACTAAGGTTTGTGTGTGAAATCCTAAGCAGCCGTCGCAGCGAGCGGCAACGCCCAATGCGAGAGCGATTAACTCTTTGGTTTTTTTATCCAGTGCACCTGCTTTTGTTGCAGCGGCCGCCAAATCACTGAAGCCCTTCATCATCTCCGGAGCTTCGGCTCGCAACTTTACCAACGAGCTCGAGATATCTTTGGTAATTTGCTTGTATTCTTTTGACATGTGTATTCCCTGCACTTTTACCGATTAATTCGCCGATTGTTTCGTCATTCGTCGGCATCTGAGGACAGCATGCCATAAGCTGCGCCAGCCCTCAATAAGTCTCAGCGCTCAAAACGATAAAGTAATCCCAAGGGGTGTTAACATAAACCCAAGATATTTTTAGTGAGTACTCCATGAATCCCAAGCCATCTGCCGTCGCCAGCATTGAACAACGATTGGACTCCATACAAACCGTATTAGAAAAGCACGGAATGGAGCCTGAAAAATTCATCGATACCTTTCATGACTTAGCAAATGAGCATTGGGTGCCTGACAACGGCGCACGGCTAGTGGCGCGTGCCTGGACGGATCCCGAATTCAAACAACGATTGCTGAGCAATGGTACGGCAGCTATTCACGAGATGGGTTTAAGCATGCCACCGCACCACCGGCATTTTGTCGTGCTGGAAAACACAGCGGATATTCATAACGTGATTTGCTGCACCCTGTGTTCGTGCACGGCATTCACCATCATTGGTTTACCGCCGGACTGGTACAAAGATTTGGAATATCGAGCGCGCGTCGTACGTGAATCACGCACAGTACTCAAAGAAATGGGACTCGACTTACCGCAACACATGCAAATACGCGTATGGGACACCACCGCCGATACACGCTATATGGTCTTACCAGAGCGTCCCGCGGGGTCGGAAGGTTTAACGACAGAACAATTAGCTGCATTGGTCAATAAGGACACGCTTATAGGCGTGGCCCGCTTGTAAAGGAAACGCCATGGATGGCATGCACGATCTGGGCGGTAAAGAAGGTTTCGGCCCTGTACGTCACAGCAAAAACGCTGCAGTTTTTCACGCTGATTGGGAAATCCGCGCCAACGCGTTGTATAGCTTGGCAGTGAAATGCGGTGTGTTCAATATGGATGAATACCGTCATGCGATTGAACGTATGGAGCCGCGCCATTATTTGAGCGCGAGTTACTACGAACGCTCGCTCACAGCTTTAGCGTCGCTGTGTGTAGAAAAAGGTTTGGTCACTCGCGAGCAATTAGAGCAACTCGCTCACGGTAGTTATCCGCTAGCGCTTCCTGCTGCAACGGGCCGCAGCAATCACCCACAGCGTCAATCATTTTTACCGGGTGATCAAGTGCGTGTACGCGATGAGCATGTACCCGGCCATATGCGCATGCCCGGCTACCTACGTGGTAAATGCGGCGTGGTGATCAGTAAATCACCCAATTACCCTTTCCCAGATGCACACGGGCATGACATGAGCGCGGAAGACGAGCCTACGTATGATGTGCGTTTTGAGGCATCGCATGTCTGGCCAAACGATGCAGAAAATGCGCAGGTACATGCGGCTATTTTTGAAAGCTATCTGGAGCTGAATAAATAAAGCAAAGCGGCAAAAAATTTACTCGCTAAATTCTGTCATCCCCTCTGCGAATCTCATTACATCAATTCACCTACTCTGAGACTTTTTGCACTCGCCTGAGTACTATCGGGCGAGTGCATGAACTCATATCAATATCGCAATTGTTTTATCTGCCGAAATCAGTAATAAAGGTCGATATATAGCGACTATTAGTAAAACTTGACTCAAGTCAATTTCTTATAAGCACCGTAATTGTTATAGTGCAATCAGTCACCTGACGCAAATAGTTTGAGTCTAGAGTCGTGACACACACTTATAAGAGCCGCTATGTTCAAAAAAATCCTTGTCCCAACCGATGGCTCCCCTCTGTCAGAAAAATCCGCTAAAGCCGCCATACAATTTGCTGCCGCAAACCATGCAAGCTTAGTCACCGTAGCTGTCATCCACCCAATATCGGCGCTTTCGCTATCCGAAGCCATAGGGGCAGACGTCTTAGAAGACGTCGAAAATTTGCAAGATGAACTGTTGCGTAACAACGCCGAGAGAATTAAAGCTCTCGCAAATAAAGCCGACGTTCGCTGCGACATCGTAATTAGTCGTGGTGAACACGCGTATGAAGAGATTTTGGCGACTGCGCAGAAAAAACGTTGTGACTTGATCTGGATAGCCTCTCGCTCACGCAATAGCTTACAAAAACTACTACTAGGCAGCCAAACGCAACGCGTGCTCTCACATACCGCGATTCCGGTTCTGGTCTGGCAAAAAAATAGCTGGGAGTAATCTTCATCGTTTTGCTAATACGCATAAACACGATATCTCGATAATCTGAAAAATATTTACAGATCACTACCTTGCTTTACCCATAGATATCATCCGAGATTCAAAAATTATGAAAAAAACACCTAATGAAAATTCATCCGATCGAGCCGCTATGGAAAAATGGGCTCAATCAATGGATGCAGCGAGTCATAAGCAGCTATCTACACTTGCACATGGCTTATCGCCTATTTCGTTAGGACTAGCTTATGCTGATTGGCTGGCACATTTGAGCGCATCACCCGGCTCTCAATCACTGCGAATGGTTGACGCCTGGCAAAGCTATTTACGCGCTATAGAAAAAAATATTCAACTAACCACTCAACCCTCTATTGCGGATGAACCGGATACGGATGCGCGATTTAAAGATGCAACTTGGAGTCAGTGGCCGTATAACGTCATCAAAAATAATTACAAGACGATGGAAGATTGGTGGCGCGATGCGGCTCATATCGATGGCATGAATCCCCATCATCAGCATCTGGTGAATTTCTTTACCAAGCAATCGATGGATGCGCTCTCACCATCGAATTCAGCGATGACTAATCCTGAAGTGATGAAAGAAGGTATAGAAAGTTTAGGGGCTAGCTGGCTCAAAGGCTGGCAGAATTTTATGCATGATCAATATCACGATCTGCAGAGAAAAACGAATCCGGCCTCTGACAAAGTAGAACCCCTGCATTATGCAGTAGGTAAAGATGTCGCTATCACGCCCGGCAAGGTTGTTTTTAGAAATGATTTGATCGAGCTGATTCAATACAGCCCAACCACCAACGAAGTTCAGGCGGAGCCTTTACTTATTGTTCCGTCATGCATCATGAAATACTACATACTCGATTTATCGCCTCACAATTCGATGGTGCGCTATTTGGTTGGGCAAGGATTTACTGTCTTTATGATTTCATGGCGTAATCCTGACGGCGATATGCGTGACGTCGGCCTAAGTGATTACGTAAACCATGGCGTACTTGATGCACTGGCAGCCGTCCAGAAAAATACAGGCTCCAATCACGTTCATACCATGGGGTATTGTCTGGGCGGGACCTTTTTAGCTATTGCTGCTGCTTGGCTAGCAAAAGCACAAACGAACGGCGACCATCATTACCCCAATCTAGCAAGTGTGAGCTTATTAGCAGCACAAGTTGAATTTAGCGAGCCGGGCGAACTGGGTGTCTTCATTGACCACGACCAATTAAAAAGCCTGCGCGAAGAAATGTCGCGTACAGGATATTTTTCAGGTCGTCAGATGCTAGATTCCTTTAGATTTTTAAATTCACGCGATTTAATTTGGTCACAAATCACGCAGCGCTACCTGCTGGGCAAAGATGAAGTGGGTATCGATATGATGAGCTGGAATTCGGATCACACCCGATTGCCAGAGCGTATGCACAATGAGTACTTAGATCATTTATTCCTTAACAATGCACTTGCCGCGGGTTATTTCAGATTGAATGATTCAGCGGTAGCACTCATGGATATCCGTTCACCCATGATGGTGGTAGGTACTGCACGCGATCACGTATCGCCCTGGCACTCTGTCTACAAAATACATTTACTGTGTGATACCGACATTACGTTTGTCTTAGCCGCAGGCGGTCATAACGCCGGCATTATTTCAGAGCCCGGACATCGCAACCGTCACTACCAACTGCGTCATACAACCAAAGATAGCGGCTGGACTGACCCCGATGATTGGGCACATAAAACACCCACAACAGAGGGTTCATGGTGGGAAGCTTGGTCTGCTTGGTTAGAACAACATAGCAGCAAAAAAATTCCCGCTCGCTCACCTTCGGTCAAAAATACCCTGTGCGATGCACCAGGTGAGTACGTCATGATGCGTTATCCAGATTAACATTTAGTTGTCGTATAAAGGCTCTTAGTCAATGTCAGAATCAACATCACTATCAAACCCGTTACTACCATCGCCATTTAATCTCGCAGGTAAAAAAGGTCTTATCTTAGGTATCGCCAACGATCACAGCATTGCTTGGGAATGCGCAAAAATCGCCCATGAACAAGGCGCAGAAATTATTGCCACCTGCTTGAATGACAAAGCACGCAGCTATGTTCAGCCACTGACAGACTCTTTAGGCATCCCTTTGCTTAACTGTAATGTGGAAGAAACTGAGGCCTTAAGTCAGGTGGTCGAAGATGCAGCGAAACAATTGGGCCAATTAGATTTTGTGATTCATTCGATTGCGTGGGCACCCTTAGATGATTTACATGCTCACGTCACCGATACCAGTAGCCTTGGATTTTCCAGAGCCATGGAAATTTCGTGCCATTCATTTGCCACCTTAGCGAAAGTCTGCGTCAATCACATGCCTAAGGGCGGCAGTTTGATTACCATGACGTATTTAGGTGCGCAGCGAGCAATCCCTCACTACGGCTTAATGGGTCCGGTGAAGGCGGCGCTGGAATCGCTAGTCAGGTATATGGCGATTGAGTTAGGTCCGCAAGCGATACGCGTTCATGCTGTCTCGCCCGGTCCCATCCTAACGCGCGCAGCTTCGGGCATAGAATCATTCGATGAATTACTCGAACATAGCAAATCAGTCGCGCCGCTGAAAA
>JBEGSP010000193.1:0-7651 GCA_041179845.1 Pseudomonadota bacterium | reverse complement strand
ACTAGCCCGAATGGTGATTTATGGGATTCTGAATAAGCCTGTTTGTTTAGCAGAGATATTTTGCGATTACATTAGGCGCGTTATTCTTCCCGCACCCACACTTGAGTTCTTCCCAGTAGTGCCATGCCGATAAAGCCGCGCACATGTAGTTTTTTTCCTTTATCTTCCAGCCAGGTTTTACATTTGTAGGTTTTGCCATTGGCCGGATCAAGAATTTCACCGCCTGAATACATATCGCCATCCTGTTTCAAGCCGGTCATGATCACCATGCCTATCACAGGTTTATTTTTTTTCTCGCCACTGCATTTTTCGCAGTTAGGGTTTTGGTCTTCGTGGGGCTCGCGAAATAATTTCTCTATCGTTCCACGAAACTCACCATTAACTTCGGTGATGCGAACTAGCGATTTTTCTTTTCCAGTTTTGTCATCAATCGTACGCCACACACCGACGGGCGAAGCCACGTCGGTAGCGAAAGAAAAAACTGTGATACTGCAAAGTACTAAGGCAAGTAACCAGCGTTGAATCATCGTCGTTTCTCCTTCAGGCTTAACCCAGTTTGGTGAGTTGCTCGCGAAGTTTTGTCAGGGTTTCAGAAAAGCCGGCAACTCGTTCTTTTTCTTGCGCGACTACTGCCGCAGGTGCACGCGCGACGAAGCTTTCATTACTGAGCTTGGCATTGGCCTTGGCAATTTCGCCTTCGAGGCGTAACACTTCTTTGTTCACACGCTCGCGCTCGGCAGCAATATCAATTTCTACCTTAAGCATTAATCGTGTGCTGCCAACCACCAATACTGGCGCCGGTGATTCTGGCAAACTTGCTAGTACCTGCACTTCGGAGAGTTTAGCTAAGGCCTGAAGATACGGAACAAAACTTTGTAAGCGCTCATGATCGTTCCCTTCGATGACTAACGGTACCCGTTGCGCAGGCGATAGCTGCATCTCACCGCGCAAATTACGGCATGCATCCGTTAGCGATTTGAGTTCGGTCATCCAGCCCTCAGCCTGATCGTCGATTTTTTTCAGATTGGGCTGTGGGTAAGGCTGCACCATGATGGAATCGCCTTCCGCCTTGAGCGTGCGTCCAGACAAAGGTGCAACGGTTTGCCACAACTGTTCTGTAATGAAAGGAATAATCGGGTGCGCTAGTCGCAATACCGTTTCAAGCACGCGCAAAAGGGTGCGACGTGTTGCGCGCTGCTGACCTTCGCTACCTTGCTGTATCTGGACTTTGGCGACTTCAAGATACCAGTCGCAATATTCATCCCAAATAAATTTATAGATGGCTGAGGAAATATTATCGAAGCGATATTCGGCATACCCTTTTTCAACGTCTGCTTCAGTACGTTGAAGCAGCGAGACTATCCATCGGTCTGCTTGGGAAAAATCCAGATAGCCACCCGGTGCGCAGGCGTCAGCACCGTGGTCATCTAATCCACAATCTTTGCCTTCGGTGTTCATCAACACAAACCGAGTGGCATTCCACAACTTGTTACAGAAATTTCGGTAGCCTTCGCAACGTCCGAGATCGAAATTAATATTTCGACCGAGCGAAGCATAACTAGCCATAGTAAAGCGCAAGGCATCGGTGCCATACGCAGGAATACCATTCGCGAATTCTTTGCGCGTAGCTTTGGCAATACTCTCGGCTTGTTTGGGGTTCATCAGCCCAGTGGTGCGTTTGGCCACTAACTCATCAACAGTAATGCCATCGATCAGATCAATCGGATCCAGAGTATTGCCTTTGGATTTGGACATTTTCTGTCCTTGAGCATCACGCACGAGTCCATGTACGTACACAGTGTCGAAGGGTACTTTGCCGGTGAAGTGCGTGGTCATCATCACCATACGCGCGACCCAGAAGAAAATAATGTCAAAGCCTGTGACTAAAACCGACGAAGGTAAGAACAGTTTGTAATCCGGTGTTTGTTCAGGCCAACCGAGCGACGAGAAAGGTACTAAGGCTGATGAAAACCACGTATCAAGTACATCTGCATCACGGGTTAGTTTGCCTGTGTAACCAGCGGCGGTTGCGTTGGCCGTAGCTTCTGCTTCAGTGCGGCCGACAAAAATTTCGCCTGTATCGCTATACCATGCAGGTATTTGATGTCCCCACCACAACTGACGCGAGATACACCAATCTTGAATATTATTTAGCCATTGGTTGTAAGTGGTACTCCAATTGTCTGGTACAAATTTAATATCGCCATGCGCGACTTTTTCAAGGGCGACTTCAGCAATCGATTTACCGGGAAAATGCGTTCCCTCAGGAGCTGGTTTGCTCATCGCCACAAACCATTGATCGGTGAGCATAGGTTCGATCACTACACCGGTACGATCACCGCGCGGCACCATCAGTTTGTGTGGTTTAACTAATTCAAGCAGGCCTTGTGCATCCAGATCAGCGACGATTTGCTTACGTGCTGCAAATCTATCTAAGCCTTGATAAGCCGGAGGTGAATTTTCATTAATCTTCGCATCTAGTGTAAAAATATTGATCTGCGCGAGTCCGTGACGCTGACCAACGGCATAATCGTTGAAATCATGTGCAGGAGTAATCTTTACACAGCCAGTACCAAATTCCTTATCGACATAGCTATCGGCGATCACGGGTATGGTGCGACCAGTCAAGGGTAGCGTCAGTTGTTTACCCACCAGATGGATGTAGCGTTCATCGGTAGGATCCACCGCAACCGCCACATCACCTAACAATGTTTCAGGTCGCGTTGTGGCGACGGTTAGATGACCGCTACCATCAACCAAGGGGTAGCGGATGTGCCACATGCTGCCATCTTCTTCTTCCGACACCACCTCGAGATCTGATACCGCAGTACCTAAGACTGGATCCCAGTTAACCAAGCGTTTACCGCGATAGATCAGTCCTTGTTCATACAAGCGCACGAAAACTTCCGTAACTGCCTTGGACATTTTGTCGTCCATCGTGAAGTATTCACGACCCCAATCGGTTGATGCGCCCATGCGACGCATTTGTCCGGTGATGGTCGATCCGGAATGTTCCTTCCATTGCCATACTTTTTCTAGAAATTTTTCGCGACCCAGATCATGACGTGAGATTTTTTGTGCATCAAGCTGGCGCTCGACCACAATCTGCGTTGCAATGCCCGCGTGATCGGTACCTGGAATCCAGGCAGTGTTGTGTCCGCGCATGCGGTAGTAGCGAGTCAGACCATCCATGATGGTTTGGTTGAATGCATGGCCCATGTGCAACGTACCCGTGACATTGGGTGGCGGTAGCTGTATCGAGAATGAAGGCTTGCTTTCATCCAGAGTCGCGGCAAAGTAATTGCGCTTCTCCCATTCTGCGCGCCAGTGTTGTTCGATTTCGGCTGGCTCAAAGGCCTTGGCTAATTCCATGATTTTTCTGAAGGTTAGTGATTTTTGTAAGCCATCCATTATAAGCGGCCTCAAGCAAGTATTAACTTAATAACCTCATCTGAAACGGCTTTAACCAGGGTTCAGTGGGCTTCTGATATCAGCTGGCGCTAAACCTTTTGTGCAATTCTTTTTCAATTAACTATTTATCAAGAGATCGATTATGAGTTTGTCTGAAAACCTGTCATCTTCCGCGCAGTCTCTCCACACCCTTGTGTTGAATGACAGTGATACGTTGGAGAGAATAACCAGCAAAACTGATAGTGAATTGAGCAGTATTGAGCAAGTGCCGATAATGATGTCGCGCCAGCATGTACTTGATGATATGCCTGAAGATGTACAGCTGTATTGGTTGTACAAATACGTGCTCAATTGGGACGCCAGCGATCCCAAGAATATCGCAAAAGTGCTTCATCACATGGCCATGATTAGTAAATCTCATCAGATCGAGGTCCAGAACGTACTTGCAAATGAACCGGAGATTTCACTGGCTTATACAGCGCATGCAATGCGCGTACTCGCTGAGACGGCCATCGCGTTACCACCCAAGGAAAGATTGCGCGTGAGAAGGCATTTAGAAGCGACTGTGCCAGTGGTGAATGAAGGTGAGATTAATGTTTACAATTTTGGAAAAAAGGTAAAAAAATTTGCCCAGATTTATTCATCGGTGTCTGTGAATTTACGTACGGATGAGCGGAAAGAATTTAATCAACCAAAATGGTTGAGAGCCGCTGTGCAAGAGCTTCTAAACTCGACATCAAAAATGAACCGGATTAGGTTTGATTTTTCCATTCGTCGTGAGCCTTTAGATCCACGCAATGGCCGTTACACGATTTTTAATAAAAATTTTCGTGATGAGTTCGTCGATGTGCCGATTGTGGTTGACGACAGCCTTGGATCGCCAATGAAAGTCCTGTCAGAGATAGGCGGGCAGTTAAAGCAAAATCACAAAGGTGAACAAAAAAGTCTCATCGTTGAATTAATAATTAAGAACAATCTCACGGCATTAAGAGAAATTCATGTATTACCGTCTACATTACCGATTACATTGCTAGATGCGAGCGGAGTCCGAGCGGGTGGTCGACGCGTGGATCAATCGTCGACAGGTAGTAATTTCTTTTTGTTGATTAATTGCTTTGATATACGATCCTTATCGACTTATATAGCGAAAAATTCATGCGAACTAAAAACTTTAATACTGCATGATTGCAATTTAGATTCATCTGCGCTGGAGGAGTTATCTGCCGGCTTAGCAAAAAATACTTCAATACATACGTTGGATTTATCCAAGAATTTTGTTCGTCGCCCCGGGGTTCATGGACTCAATACATTTAAGGGATTGCAGACATTCGCTCAGACGCTAGCAACATTGACTAATCTTCTGCATGTCAATTTAGTCAATTGTCGCTTACGCGATCTGGGAGCTGCCTTGCTTCACGAAACACTACAAGCCAACTCGTATCTCCAGACATTGGATCTAAGCGGCAATATGATTTCGACTGAACATCCGATTTGGGGTGATACTCGCGTTATTGGTAACGCCATCAAGCCAATTGATTGATGCTGTCGTCCGTTTTCATTGATAAGTAAAGGGTTTCACCGCATGCATGCACCTGCCAAACCACCTCCCACTAACCAAATCGATTGGAATGAGGATGACAAAGACTGTAGCGCGCACTGGCAGTCGGATGCGGGATTGGCGCCTCCAAAGCGCGTGGTAGTAGCAGACGATACCTTGACGGCCGACTCGGCGTATCGATTGGCGTGTGAGGGGGTGGGTATTTTATGGCGCGGAGATTTTCAGAATGCACGTCAATTACTGCAGGCTCTTGTGCGTCGCGTTGAGCGACCTTCTAAGAAAAGTCATCGTATCAAAGCTAATATCCCAGCTTCAGGAACCAAAGACGCTTTTAATTTATATCGGCTATCGCAATCACAGCGTGCTCGAACTTTGGGCATGTTGTTGATTCCTTTCGACGCAGGTCATCAGATTCCTTTGCGACGCGCTCCCGATGTGAGTCAGGCGTGTAATGAGGCTATGGGTCAGTCAGACATGCCGTATGTAATGTCGTTGCGTGAGCTGTTGGGCATTATCAGCGCGCACGAGTGGCGCAAAAAAGGGATTGAGATTTCGGTTTTGCTAGGTGATGGCAGCGCTCAGCGCATTCATGCGCATTACGGCGTGTTTGCACCGCTGCGTGGAGAGTATCTTCCCTTAGTCGCTGAAGCTAAATTACCAGCAGCTTTCAAAAAAGATGCCGTAGCGTTTGATATTGGCACGGGTACTGGTGTGATAGCTGCGTTGTTGGCTCAGCGAGGATTTGCGCGAGTGATCGCTACCGATCTTAATCCGAGAGCTTTGCAATGTGCGCGTGAAAACATTCAGCGTTTAGGTTTGAGTAAACACGTTGATGTTATGGAAGCGGATTTATTTCCATCGGGGCGAGCTGCATTGGTGGTGTGTAATCCGCCTTGGGTGCCGGCACGGCCTACTTCGGCTCTCGAGCAAGCGGTATTTGATCCTGATAGTGCGATGCTACGTGGCTTTCTTACTGGTGTTGCTGAACATCTGATCGAGGGTGGTGAAGCATGGTTGGTGCTTTCAGATTTAGCTGAGCGTTTGGGCTTGCGCACTCGCGAAGAATTATTAGAATGGATTAAGCATGGTGGATTGAAAGTGGTAGAGAGACTAGATGCTCGTCCGACGCACAAAAAAATAGCTGATGAGAGCGATCCTCTGCATGCAGCGCGCGCAGCTGAGGTAACTTCCTTATGGCGCCTCGCAGTTGTATGACGTAACGCATAAAGAGGAACTTATTGTAAATACGTTGTTACAGAGGGCTTCCTTGACTACTTGAAAGTCCTCACTTCATGTCTATTTCGAGCACATCTGTAGAGAAAAATTCTCAATTATTGACACTCGATATCTCATCCGGTAGTAAGCAAAATAAATGTAATGATTCAGGCAGTGATACTCCGGTGATGGCTCAACACACCACCCATTTTGAAGCTCACGATGATCTGAAAACAAATTTCTTTACGTTGGTTCCGCAAGAGATTCGTCTTCAGCTGCTACATTTTTTGGTTTATCGTCGACATCCCATAACGGCTAGCGACGATTTCTTCAGTTATGCTCAAACGTGCAAGGCCGGTTCAAACGATGTACAGGCATACCACGAAATAATTAGCGATCCGCAACAGGCGCTGTTGGCAAGTCGATCATTGATTAAACGGGCTTGGACGCAATCGCTTACCTATGGAATCTCAAACAGAGCGATCAAATTTCAAGAGGCATTACAAAAATTCGCTTTGCCTTATGCAGCGGTTTATCTTGATGTACGAGGTGATACCACTTGGCTACCCTACAAAAATTATCAAACAAGAGATAAGTTGCCATTAAGTTCCACAGCGCTTGGGCCCAAAAGTATTAGTGCTGTCATACATTCTGAGAGATTAAATTTTATACATCTTACGTGTGGATTTCCTGAGGGGGAAGGCATAGTTAATAACTCTAATCACACGAACTATCCATACTTTGATGAATATATAAATGGCTGTTTTAAAGCGTTGGTGAATGGTTGTGCCGAACGTATAAAGAAAAATATCAAACCGCCTGTAATTTTTTTAGAAGTGGTCGAACTGAAGCTGCAAGACTTCGTAAACTATCTGGATAATCCAAAATTAAAACTGCTTATTTCAGGCTTATATCTACACGGGGCGATGAAAAGTGTGTTTGATACGAGCCTTCTTCAGGAAAGCGATCGGCTTCAATTAATTGGACCTTGTCAAATTGATTCCTCCATATGGTCGAATTGTATTGAGAAAATTGGCAAGCTTAAGTATTTACATCTGGAGGGCTGGAGTGGTGATTCTATGATTGAGGGCATTGCTAGTTGGCTCAAAAATAATCAGTTTTTGGAGGCATTGCATCTGACGAATTGTTGTTTGGGAGACGTATCCATACATAGGCTTTGTCAGACGATCAAAGGAAACGAAACCCTAAAATATTTAGCTGTTGATGGTTACCATTATTTCGATATTTTGGGTGAAAGAGCACTAGCGACATTGCTCAATGAAACGCACGATCTAACACTTATGTTAGGTCGCAAAATTTCAATCGATAGTCCTTTGGAGTCATATCGTCTGGAGGGTCGTATCATTTGTGATCGTCATCCTCAACCCATGAGTGATTTTCCTGAAATTTATAGTGAATTAGATTTTTTTTCTGACTCTCGTTAATAAGTATTGATATTTTTCTAAT
>JBEGSP010000192.1:0-8538 GCA_041179845.1 Pseudomonadota bacterium | reverse complement strand
AGGTATCAACGCAGCTGGAAAAACATTTTGGTGACAAAGTATTTAAAACCATCATCCCTAGAAATGTACGACTGGCAGAAGCACCATCGTACGGCGTACCCGGCGTGATTTTTGATGCCGGCGCAAAAGGCGCACAAGCTTACGTCGCGTTTGGTAAAGAGCTGGTTGAACGACTACAAAAACAGTAAATCGTCACGCGGTGTTAACGCTGCGTTTGCGGCACGAAAAACGTAACGAGCACCACACAGAATTTATTCAAGAAAGATGTGAAACGCATGATCACCAAAAAACCCAAAGGCCTGGGACGCGGACTCGAAGCCCTATTGGGCGACACGAATACCGACTTCGGTACCGATGCCACGCGAGTGACCAACGCAACCGCAACGTTGCCAGTTAAAGCGCTGCAAGCCGGTAAGTATCAACCGCGTACGCGCATGGATGAAGGTCCGTTAAATGAACTGGCGGATTCGATACGCGAGCAGGGTTTGTTACAAGCGATCTTGGTTCGTCCAATTTCGGATGGTAAGGCCGGCGTAACGCATGAAATCATCGCTGGGGAACGACGTTTTCGTGCAGCTCAACTTGTTGGTCTGACCGACGTTCCGGTGTTGATCAAAGAGGTTGATGACAAAGCCGCCGCAGCGATGGCGTTGATTGAAAACATGCAGCGTGAAGACCTAAACCCTCTGGAAGAGGCGCAGGGTATACAACGCTTGATCGACGAATTTAATTTCACCCACGAACAAGCCGCTGGCTCGGTAGGCCGCTCGCGCAGTGCCGTTTCAAACTTGTTAAGGCTGTTAAACCTCGCCAAGCCCGTACAAAGCATGCTGATGGCAGGCGATTTAGATATGGGTCATGCGCGAGCGTTGCTGGCGGTGGATTCCGCGACCCAGATTACCTTGGCCAATCAAATCGTTGGTCGGCGCTTGTCGGTGCGCGAAGCTGAAAAACTGGTGGTTCGCACCACCACAGGTCAAGACGCATTAAAGGGCGGTAAAAACAAAGAAAAATCCCGTGATCTCGAGCGCTTAGAAGAAGAGCTGTCCGATGCGCTAGCAACCACCGTCAGCATCAAGGTTGGTGCGCGTAACAAGGGCGAGCTAGTGATCGCCTTTGCGGGCCTAGACCAGTTGGATGGTGTCATTGCTCGGCTGCGTGGGAAGTAAGTGCTAAAAGTGACAAAAAAACAAGGCCTTGGGTCATATTTCGAGAGGGCAAGAGTTTGACGCTCTGCATCAACATCCCTTATAATCGCTGGGTTTTGCAGAGCACGTCCCGCTCCCTGTCCTTCGTAAACACGATTTACGAAGGCACACCAGAGTTTTCCGGTCAGATAGTAAAGTCATCATGCTGCGCTTGGTTTTAATCCAGCTGGCGACGACTTTTTTTGCTGCCGTAGTCGCAGGCTTGGTGGCGGGTGTCCACGGATTTATCTCTGCTTTGTTGGGTGGCTTGTGTTGTGTGGTTCCAAATGGCGTATTTGCTTTGCGCTTGTATTTAGGGACCAAAAAACCTGGAACTCTCAGTCCGATGAGTTTTTTCTTCGGAGAGTTCACCAAGATTGCATTCACGATTGCGCTGCTTGCAGCGGTCGTAGTCGGATACCGTGACCTGAATTGGCTGGCGCTTATCGCTGCTTTCATCGTCGCGCTAAAAAGTTACATCATCTTATTGTTTAGGCACTGACATGGCAGCAGAAACGGCAGTAGAAGGAGCGGCGCATGCGCCCACCGCTTCCGAGTACATCGTTCACCACCTGGGTCACCTCTCCACGCAGCACCAGGAAAAAATAATTGACTTCAGCATCATCAATCTAGACACCGTTTTCTGGTCGGTATTGATGGGCGTGGTTGGTTTGACTTTTATGGTCATCGCAGCGAATCGCGCTACCGCTGGCGTACCTGGCCGCTTCCAGGCATTCGTTGAAATGGTCGTTGAAATGGTGAACGATCAAGCCAAGAACATCGTTCATGGCGACCGCTCATTCATCGCGCCACTCGCACTCACCGTATTCGTTTGGGTGTTCCTGATGAACTCGCTGGACTTTTTGCCAGTGGATTTGTTCTCTGGAATTTTCCGCCTGTTCGACATGGAGCCGCACTTCCGCATCGTACCTACGGCCGATTTGAATGGCACCCTAGGTATGTCGATTGGTGTGCTGGCGCTCATGCTCTACTACAACGTCAAGATCAAAGGTCTTGGCGGATTCATTCATGAGCTGTTCTGTGCACCATTTGGTGCGCACCCAGCGCTGTGGATTCCTAACCTCGGTCTTAACATTATCGAATTCGTCGCTAAAACCGTATCACTCGGTATGCGACTGTTCGGGAACATGTATGCCGGTGAGTTGGTCTTCTTGTTGATCGCGCTGTTAGGCTCGACCGCAACGTGGTGGGGCTTTGGCATGCAGGTTATCGCCGGATCTATCTGGGCCATCTTCCATATTCTGATCGTCTTGTTGCAGGCCTTTATTTTCATGATGCTGACGCTGGTGTACATCGGTCAGGCACACGAAGGCCATTAATCGTTTTTGCTGTATTCGGGTTTTGTTTTTGACTTTTGATTATCTAAGGAGTTTTCATGACTAACGTCGCTTTCGTAGCACTCGCTTGTGGTTTGATCATCGGCCTCGGCGCTATCGGTGCATGTATCGGTATTGGCATCATGGGTGGTAAATTCATCGAAGCCTCAGCGCGTCAGCCAGAACTGATGAACGCACTGCAAACCAAAATGTTTTTGTTGGCTGGTCTGATTGATGCGGCGTTCCTGATCGGTGTTGGTATCGCGATGATGTTCGCGTTCGCCAATCCGTTCGCAGGTTAATTCCTGAATTCTCATCCTGCCGGGGCGCAGCCCCGGAGCCTGTTTATTTGAGAAGGAAATAACCGTGAACTTGAACGCAACTCTGTTTGCGCAGTTCGTCGTCTTCTTCATCCTCGCGATGTTCACGATGAAATTCGTGTGGCCGCCACTGATGAAGACACTCGACGATCGTGCGAAACGTATATCGGAAGGCCTTGCTGCTGCCGAGCGTGGCAAGCATGAGCTGGCAGTCGCCGAAAAGCGCGTGCAGGTCGAACTCGCACAAGCACACGAAGAAACACAAAAGCGTGTTGTTGATGCAGAGCGCCGTGCCGCAGAAATCATCGAAGAAGCTAAAAAGCATGCGTTGGTAGAAGCCGCAGGCATCGTTGAAGCAGCGCGCCATGAAGCGGCTTCGGAAGCGATTCGTTTGCGCGATCACTTGCGTGATGATGTTGCAGCCCTCGCAGTTAAAGGTGCTGAGCAGATTCTCAAGCGCGAAGTGAATGCTTCTGCTCATGCCGATCTGTTGAACCAACTCAAAGCAGAGCTGTAATCATGGCTGAACTCGCAACGATCGCTCGCCCTTATGCCGAGGCTGTATTTCGTGTCGCGGTACCTGCCAAGCTGAACGCGTGGGCTGAAACGCTCTCCGAGATGGCGCAGGTAGCTGCCGTGCCCGAGTTTCAGGCCATGGCACATGACCCACGTATTGCACACGCTGATGTAGCGGCTACGTTTTTGTCTGCACTGAAAGTAACAGTTGATGACCAGACTAAAAACCTAGTTACCGAATTAGTGGATAACGGCCGTTTGTCATTGCTGGCAGAAATCGAGCATCAATTTCGCGAGCTGAAAAATGCGTATGAAAGTACAGCCGATGCAACGATTGTCAGTGCTTTCCCAATGGATGGTGGACAAATCAGCGATCTGGTTTCTGCGCTCGAAAAGAAATTCGGTCGCAAGCTAAACGCTACCGTTACCGTTGATCAGACGCTGATCGGTGGTGTGCGCGTTACCGTCGGTGATGAAGTACTGGATTTCTCTGTGAGCGCTCGACTCGAGCGCATGCATACCGCCTTGGTGGCGTGATACGCGGCGACAAAAAATTTTGACATTGCGAGTCGGGGCAACAGCTCTGACTCAACCAATCAGGAGCTAACATGCAACTCAACCCGTCTGAAATCAGCGAGCTGATCAAGAGCCGGATACAGGGCCTCGGCGCGGGTGCCGAGCTTCGTAATCAAGGTACTGTGATCTCCGTCACTGACGGTATCTGCCGCATCCACGGTCTGTCCGACGCGATGCAAGGCGAGATGCTTGAATTCCCCGGCAATACCTACGGCTTGGCGCTGAACTTAGAGCGTGATTCAGTCGGCGCTGTTATTTTGGGCGCGTACGAACACATCTCTGAAGGCGACACCGTTAAATGTACCGGTCGTATTCTTGAAGTGCCTATCGGCCCAGAGCTGTGCGGTCGTGTCGTTAATGCGCTCGGTCAGCCGATCGATGGCAAAGGCCCAATCAATGCAAAACTCCAAGCGCCGATCGAAAAAATTGCGCCTGGCGTTATTGCTCGTCAGTCTGTTTCGCAGCCACTGCAAACAGGTCTGAAAGCGATTGACTCCATGGTGCCTATCGGTCGTGGTCAGCGTGAGTTGATCATTGGCGATCGTCAAACAGGTAAAACAGCCGTTGCGATCGACACCATCATTAATCAAAAAGGTCAGGGCGTAACATGTATCTATGTTGCGATCGGCCAAAAAGCCTCATCGATCAAAAACGTTGTGCGCGCGCTTGATGAGCATGGCGCACTCGATTACACCATCGTTGTTGCAGCGTCGGCATCGGAGTCGGCTGCGATGCAATACGTATCGGCATATTCCGGTTGCGCGATGGGCGAATATTTCCGTGATCGTGGCGAAGATGCGTTGATCATTTATGACGATTTATCGAAACAAGCGGTGGCATATCGTCAGGTGTCGTTGCTGTTGCGTCGTCCACCAGGTCGTGAAGCGTTCCCTGGCGACGTGTTCTATCTACACTCACGTTTGCTCGAGCGTGCAGCGCGTGTTAATCCAGATTATGTTGAAGCGTTTACCAAAGGCGCAGTTAAAGGCCAAACTGGTTCATTGACGGCATTGCCTATCATCGAAACCCAAGCGGGTGACGTTTCGGCATTCGTTCCAACCAACGTAATTTCGATTACAGACGGTCAGATCTTCTTGGAGACCTCACTGTTTAATTCCGGTATTCGTCCTGCGATTAACGCCGGTATTTCGGTGTCACGTGTAGGTGGTGCAGCTCAAACTAAAGTCATCAAAGGTTTGTCCGGCGGTATTCGTACCGACTTGGCGCAGTATCGTGAATTGGCAGCGTTTGCGCAGTTCGCCTCCGATCTGGATGATGCAACACGTAAGCAGCTCGATCGTGGTGCTCGTGTGACTGAATTGCTCAAGCAAGCACAATACACACCGTTGTCAGTTTCCTTAATGGCCGTTAGTTTGTTCGCCGTTAACAAAGGCTTCTTGGACGATATCGAAGTGCGTGACGTATTGGGCTTTGAGCATGATCTGCATAAATTCCTGCAGACTAGTAACTCAGAGTTACTCAAGCGCATCGAAGATAGCAAACAACTCTCGAAGGAAGACGAAGCCGTGTTGACATCGGCGATCGAAAACTTCAAGAAATCGTTCTGATCTCGAACCGGGAGCATAGCAATGGCTGCAGGTAAAGAGATACGCGGCAAGATCAAGAGCGTCGAGAACACCAAAAAAATCACCAAGGCGATGGAGATGGTCGCCGCATCCAAAATGCGTAAAGCGCAGGAACGGATGCGTTCGGCTCGTCCTTACAGCGAAAAAATCCGGACTGTGTCGGCGCATCTCGCGCAGGCTAATCCGGAATACACGCACCCATTTTTGGTGAAGCACGAGAAAAGCAAAAAGATTGGCATCATCGTCGTCACAACGGACAAAGGTTTGTGCGGTGGCTTAAACACCAACGTGCTGCGTCAGGTGACGAACCGTATGAAAGAGTTCGAAGCAGCGGGTAACAAGGTCGAAGTTGTCGCGATGGGTAACAAAGGCTTTGGGTTCATGAATCGTATTGGCGCCAAAGTGGTCGCGCATTACGTCAACATGGGCGATACGCCACACCTAGAGAATCTGATTGGGCCGGTCAAAGTGATGCTCGATTCTTACGATGATGAGCAACTCGATGCGGTGTACATCTGCTACACGCGCTTCATTAACACCATGAAGCAAGAGCCCGTGTTTGAACAATTGCTGCCGCTGACAGCCGACAAGATGGAACCTGTGAATAGTTATTCCTGGGACTACTTGTACGAGCCCGATGCGAAGTCGGTAATTGATGAATTGTTGCTGCGTTACGCAGAAGCGCTGGTGTATCAGGCCGTGGTTGAAAACATGGCGTCTGAGCAGGCAGCACGTATGGTCGCGATGAAAGCGGCGACTGATAACGCAGGTAGCGTTATTGGCGAGCTCAAGCTGATCTACAACAAGACGCGTCAGGCAGCAATTACTAAAGAACTCTCTGAGATCGTTGCCGGTGCGGCAGCGGTTTAAGACACTAAAACGAATTTCTATTTTTATTTAAAGGAACGAAAATGGCTGATGGCAAAATCGTTCAGTGTATCGGTGCTGTGGTCGACGTTGAATTCCCGCGTAACGCCATGCCCAAGATTTACGATGCGCTGAAAATGGAAGGTTCTGCGCTCACCCTCGAAGTGCAGCAGCAGCTCGGCGACGGCATAGTCCGTACCATTGCGCTCGGTTCTTCAGACGGTCTGCGTCGCGGCATGATCATCCAAAATACAGGCAAGCCAATCATGGTGCCCGTCGGTACAGGCACACTGGGTCGCATTATGGATGTGTTGGGTAATCCAATTGATGAAGTGGGCCCAGTCAAATCAGACAAGCTCGCATCGATTCACCGTGCAGCTCCAGCGTACGATGAACTCTCGCCTTCGCAAGAATTGCTCGAGACAGGTATTAAAGTTATTGACTTAGTCTGCCCATTTGCTAAGGGCGGTAAAGTGGGTCTGTTCGGCGGTGCCGGTGTAGGTAAGACCGTGAACATGATGGAACTGATCAACAACATCGCAAAAGCTCACTCGGGTTTATCCGTGTTTGCTGGTGTGGGTGAGCGTACTCGTGAGGGTAACGACTTCTATCACGAGATGATTGAAGCCGGCGTTGTGAACACCGATGACTTCACCAAATCAAAAGTAGCGATGGTGTACGGTCAGATGAATGAACCACCAGGTAACCGTTTGCGCGTAGCGTTGACTGGTTTGACGATCGCTGAATCCTTCCGTGATGAAGGTCGTGACGTTCTCTTCTTCGTCGATAACATTTATCGTTACACACTGGCCGGTACCGAAGTATCTGCGCTGCTGGGTCGTATGCCTTCAGCGGTGGGTTATCAGCCAACACTGGCTGAAGAAATGGGCCGTCTGCAAGAGCGTATTACGTCAACAAAAACTGGTTCGATTACTTCGATTCAGGCCGTGTATGTTCCAGCCGATGACTTGACCGATCCATCACCAGCAACCACCTTTGCTCACTTGGACTCCACCGTCGTTTTGTCGCGTGACATCGCTGCTTTGGGTATTTATCCAGCGGTTGATCCACTCGATTCAACCTCACGTCAGCTCGATCCAAACGTCGTTGGTCCTGATCACTACGACACCGCACGTGCTGTACAAGGTACGTTGCAGCGTTACAAAGAATTGCGCGACATTATCGCGATTCTGGGTATGGACGAATTGGCTCCAGAAGATAAATTGGTCGTGGCGCGCGCGCGTAAGATGCAGCGTTTCTTGTCCCAGCCTTTCCACGTAGCTGAAGTGTTTACCGGTTCGCCAGGCAAATACGTTTCACTGAAAGACACGATCAAAGGCTTCAAGATGATCGCATCCGGTGAACTCGATCATTTGCCAGAGCAAGCGTTCTACATGGTTGGCACGATTGATGAAGCCATCGAAAAAGCTAAGAAAATTCAATAAGTGTTGACGTGCAGCGGCATGGTGACATGCCGCTTACTTTGCATTTCTCGCTTAATCAAAAAGGGTTTTTATGTCCAACACCATTCAGGTTGATGTGGTTTCAGCAGAAGAGCAGATTTATTCTGGTCCGGCTGAATTCGTCACACTGCCCGGTGAAGTCGGTGAATTGGGAATTTATCCAAGACATACACCGCTCATCACACGTATCAAGCCCGGCGCGGTTCGTATCAAGGTGCCTGGTGCAACAGAAGAAGAATTTGTGTTCGTCGCGGGCGGCATACTCGAAGTTCAACCCCATGGTGTGACCGTTATGGCCGACACGGCCATCCGTGGTAAAGACCTCGACGAAGCTAAAGCAAATCAAATTAAAAAAATAGCTGAAGAAGCGATGGTTAATCGTGAATCGGATATTGATTACGCCGTCGCTCAAACTGAGCTAACGATTGCACTCGCACAGCTGGCTGCGATTCAACGTTTGCGTCATAAGAAATAAAAAAGCACGAATTAAAAAAGGCAGCCTAGGCTGCCTTTTTTATTTGCTACAGGGTGCTAAGGCAACCAACGCGATTAAGCAGCAGACCATTTCATAGAGCGTTGTATCGCTTCATTCCACACACCTAGATGATGAGCACGCTTATCTGCTGACATATTCGGCTCGAAGCGTCGTTCAACATGCCATTGCTCTGCGATCTCTTCTTGCGTGG
>JBEGSP010000191.1:0-3083 GCA_041179845.1 Pseudomonadota bacterium | reverse complement strand
AGCCTTTCTTTGCGAATTCGGACCCTGCGAAAAATTTCGCGCCAGATTTTTCTACGGTCCCTGCAGATGTGTGGCCGCGCGTGCAGTTACTGTTTGTATGCACGCCGGGCAATCCTACCGGCGCTGTTCTTTCGCTCGATGAATGGAAAGCTTTGTTCGCACTATCTGACAAACATGGCTTTGTAATTGCATCAGATGAATGCTACTCAGAGATTTATTTTGGTAATGAGCGTCCCTTAGGTGCACTGGAAGCAGCTCACAAACTCGGCCGCAAATACGACCGACTGATTACTTTTTCCAGTTTGTCTAAGCGCTCCAACGTACCCGGTATGCGCTCAGGCTTTGTGGCAGGTGATGCTGGCATTTTGCAAAAGTTTTTGCTGTATCGCACCTATCACGGTAGCGCTATGAGTCCATCCATACAATCCGCCTCCATCGCGGCCTGGAATGATGAAACGCATGTCGAAGAAAATCGCGCTAAGTACATACAAAAATTTAATCAGGTCACACCCATGCTGGCCGAAGTCATGGATGTAGCGCTGCCCGACGCAGGTTTTTACCTGTGGGCCAAGGTCGATAAACTCGCTACGATCAGCGATACCGAATTCGCGAAGCGCCTTTACGCCGAATATAATGTGACTGTTTTACCGGGTAGTTATGTCGCACGCGAAGCGCACGGCATTAACCCCGGTGCCAACCGTATCCGTATGGCCTTAGTCGCTGAAGTGGATGAATGTCTCGAAGCAGCGCAGCGCATCGTCGAATTTACCCGCAAGCTTGCCAATTGAATTTCTTAGATTAATTAAATAAAAACATGAGCCAACAACTACAAACTCTCATCGACAACGCATGGGAAGAACGCACTAATTTTTCACCTAAATCGGCTCCCGCCGATGTGCGTCAGGCCGTTGCCGATGTACTCGAACAATTGAATGCCGGATCACTTCGTGTCGCGCAAAAAGACAGCGGCCAGTGGGTGGTTAATCAATGGGTAAAAAAAGCAGTGCTGCTTTCTTTCCGTTTGGAAGACAACGTGGCTATTCCGGGCGGCGGCGGCATGCAGTTCTATGACAAAGTGCCGACCAAGTTTGCCAATTACACTGCAGACGATTTTGCCAAAGGCGGATTTCGCGTTGTGCCTCCTGCAGTGGCTCGTCGTGGCAGCTTCATCGGCAAAAATGTGGTGCTCATGCCTTCGTATGTGAACATCGGTGCATATGTGGATGAAGGCACCATGGTGGATACCTGGGCTACTGTTGGTTCGTGCGCACAAATCGGTAAAAACGTTCACCTCTCCGGTGGTGTAGGCATTGGTGGTGTACTCGAGCCCATGCAAGCCAACCCAACCATCATTGAAGATAACTGCTTTATTGGTGCACGCTCAGAAGTCGTTGAAGGCGTCATCGTTGAAGCTAACTCCGTTATCTCTATGGGCGTTTACATCGGCCAATCAACCAAGATTTATGATCGTGCGACAGGTGAAGTTACCTATGGCCGCATTCCTGAAGGCTCAGTGGTTGTGTCTGGCAATCTGCCATCCGCTGATGGCAAATACAGTTTGTATTGCGCTGTGATCGTCAAACGCGTTGATGAAAAAACCCGCGCAAAAACCAGCATTAACGAATTACTTCGCGACTAAGTTAACGTCTGGGTGGTCGGGTATCCGCCACCCAAATATCACCACTAGATCATGCCTATTACCGTCTACGGTATTCCCAACTGCGGCAGCGTACAAAAAGCACGAACATGGCTAGCTACGCAGGAACTCGCCTACGAATTTCACGACTTTAAAAAAGCTGGCCTCAGCAAAGAGATCATTGCTACATGGTTGAAAGTCGTTTCGTGGGAAATACTTGTCAATAAAAAAGGAACCACTTGGCGTGGCTTGCCTGATGCCACCAAAGCATCCATCACCAACGCTGCTAGTGCAACCCAATTAATGCTGGAAAATCCCAGCGTGATCAAACGCCCCGTGCTGTGCCAAGGTAAAACCGTGCTGGTCGGTTTTGATGAGGCTATCTACCAAGAACAACTACGCTAATGAGCAAGACACTCGCACTCACCGAAGAACTTATTTCACTGCATTCCGTGACGCCCGCCGATGGCGGTTGCCAGTTGAAAATGGCAGAACGTCTTGCGCCCTTGGGCTTTACGTGTGAGACCATTGCCTCCGGTGACGTCACTAATTTGTGGGCGCGCCGTGGTACGGCACAACCCTTGCTCGTCTTTGCAGGGCATACCGATGTCGTACCTACCGGCCCCTTAGATCAATGGTCATCGGATCCATTCACGCCTACGCATCGCGATGGCAAGCTCTATGGTCGTGGTGCCGCAGATATGAAAACTTCACTCGCGGCGATGATCGTCGCGGTAGAAGAATTTGTAGCCAGCCATCCGAATCACCAAGGATCTATCGGTTTTTTAATCACCAGCGATGAAGAAGGCCCCGCGATTGATGGCACCGTCATTGTGTGCGACTTGCTTAAAGCACGCGGAGAACAACTCGACTACTGCATCGTTGGCGAACCCACCTCGGTCAAACACATCGGTGACATGATTAAAAACGGTCGTCGTGGCACGATGTCCGGTAAGTTGATCATCAAAGGAATACAAGGTCACATTGCTTATCCGCACATGGCAAAAAATCCTATTCATCTCGCTATGCCTGCACTGGCTGAATTAGCGGCGGCGCAATGGGATGCAGGTAATGAATACTACCTTCCCACGTCATGGCAAATGTCGAATATTCATGCAGGCACCGGCGCATCGAATGTCATACCTGGCCAATGTGTTGTTGATTTTAATTTTCGCTTTTCTACCGCGAGCACTGTTGAAGGTTTGCAAAAACGCGTACATGCCATACTCGATCAGCATGGGTTGGAATACGATCTGAAATGGACAGTCGGTGGATTGCCATTCCTCACGCCTGTGGGCAAGCTAAGCAACGCTATTACAGCCGCCATCAAAAGTGAAACTGGACTCGATACCGAGCTTTCAACCACGGGCGGAACCTCTGATGGTCGCTTCATTGCGCAAATCTGTCCACAAGTCGTTGAATGCGGCCCCACCAATGCCAGCATTCA
>JBEGSP010000190.1:0-2503 GCA_041179845.1 Pseudomonadota bacterium | reverse complement strand
TGCGCGGGGACTTCGATTAATAGGTGAAATCGCTAAATGGTTGATAGGTAAGCCAAGCGTGATTACGATTAGTCCATCGGTAGCGTTTGCGTTTACCAAATCACGTCCTGAGCTTGCTTTGAATGATCTCCAGTTCCATTTTTCACCGGGTAGTTATGCCTCAGGTGTGGCGGGTCAGCTAGATAATTTTCCAGGCATGACCTTGGGGTTTTATCAGTTGCGTCCAACCAGTGCTGGGCAAGTCAGTTTGCACTCGCGCGACCCGTTTGATTTGCCGCTGGTTCAACCTAACTATTTACAAAGTTCCGAAGATCAGCAGGTTGCTATCGATGGATTGAGATTGTCTCGACACTTAATGCATAGCGCACCTTTTTTACCTTACATTGAGCGTGATGAATTTCCTCCAGCGAGTGCTGCGAGTGATTCTGAATTGCTCGATTGCGCGCGCCAGCGCGGTACAACCGGTTGGCATTTTATCGGTACGTGCAGTATGGGCAAAGTGGTCGACGCTGAGTTGCGTGTCCAAGGTATCGATGCATTACGTATTGTCGATGCCTCCGTCATGCCGACTATGCCCTCTGGTAACACCGGTGCGCCGACCATGATGGTGGCTGAAAAAGCAGCCGATCTTATTTTAGGTAAAGCGCCTTTGGCTGTCTAGATTGGCACTTGCATAGTGAAGTTGAGGCAGCTTGCATCTTTTGTGGCAGACTCTGAAGTGATGTAATCACTTCAGTAGCTTGTAGCGTTTCGATGAAATTTTCTGATCTCAATCTTGATACATTGCTAAAGCATGAGCCGAGTGTCTTGTATGAACAAGCGCTACGCTGGCGTCATGGTGATGGGCTGGGTACAGATTTACATAGTGCGCGCCGTATATTCGGATTTCTTGCGTTGTGTCGTCACTCGGGGGCGCGTTATCAGCTAGGTGTGATGAATTTGCGCGGTGAGGCAGGTGTAAAAGATAGGGTGCGTGCCTTAATGTGGTTTCGGTTGGCGGAAGGTCGTGACGAGCCACGGGCTGCCTCGCAAATCACGATGCTGAGCGAGGAATTGGCGGCTATAGATGCGCGCCGTGCGTTAAAAATGATGGTCGAAGTGAACAAGGCAGTGAACTGGCTTGCGGCAGCTCTTACTCCCGAAGATGACGCTAGCGTGCCAGCAATGGCTGCACTGGGAGCGCAACTGCTTGCAGGAGCCGATGTTGAGCAGGATGCCAGAATTGCGCTGGAGTGGTTGCAGCGCGCTACGCAGCGAAATAATTCCGATGCACAGTGTTACTTAGGTTTGGCGTATGCCACAGCGAACGGTGTTCGAAAAAATTTAACCGAAGCCTTGCGATTACTTCAGCTGTCGTCAGAACAAGGCCATCGCGAGGCACGTTATCACTGGGCTAAATTACTTGAGCAACATCCCAAGTTAATACACGCTAAAGGTCAAGTTAGGCAATTATATGAATCTGCGGCGAAGCAAGGATATGCGCCTGCACAACTGCGATTGGGCTATTTACTTCGGGGTGAGTGGATAGCACCTCCGCAAAATCTACGCGCGGATGAGGCCTTAACGGGTCATAAAAAATCAGTATTTAAACGACATAATGATCCTGATTTAATCAGTGCCTTAAAATATTTCACGATGGCAGCTGAGCAGGGTAATGCTGATGCCCAGTTTGAAGTGGGGCAGATGATCGCGCAGGGCTTGGGTACGGCACAATTATTTGAAGAAGCCATGCGTTGGTATGAATTGTCAGCGCGACAGGGTCATGCGAAAGCACAATTCAATATCGCCTTTCTGTATGCCTACGGGCAGGGAGTTGATCCGGATATGCTGAAAGCTTACGAGTGGTATCGCATTAGCTACTTATGCGCTTATCCACTCGCAAAAAAACCGATGGAATCTACTGCTAAAAAATTATCATTAGGTGAGATTGAAATGGCTGATTGGCGAGCTGATAGTTTCATTTACAACTTACCAGAACGTGAAGATAACTAACCCTTACTCGGAGATTACTGATGCGTATTTTTTTATTGAGTGCAATGCTGGCCATGTGCAGTTGGTCTGCGCAAGCGGCGTTGAGTATTTTAGTTGAGACGCGTGATGGCATTTTGTACATCGACAAAGAAGCCGCCGAAAAAAATGGAAACATACTGCGTGTTATGAGTACCCAAGATTTTCATAAACCTCAAATATTGAACGGGCACGATTACCTCAGTGCAAAAGCGTGGTATGACGTCGATTGTGATGGAAAGAAAATTCGGCAGGTGAGTTTAGAGATTTTTCCGGAAAACATGGCTATGGGCCCTACAGTGCATAAAGAGTCTGAAGCTCAAGCCTGGGCTGCCTACGATCAGAATCGCAGACATGAGGCTATATGGAAAGGCATGTGTTCTCAACGCTGATCAAAATCAAATTGAGCGGTAGTTTGTGCTTTATTCAATCGATTAAACGTAAGGCTTATGTGTTCTGCTGAGTGGGTGTGTGAGTTCCATCGATAGTCGCCTCA
>JBEGSP010000189.1:0-5073 GCA_041179845.1 Pseudomonadota bacterium | reverse complement strand
ATGCAGAACCTAATCTGGCATGGTCGAACCAATCAAGGCGCCCCTGGTATGGTCTGCATCTCTCAACAAGATGGTGAAATCACTGTCGTTTGCGGTAATCGCATAGAACGCGAAGAGTCACTGAAACTCAACCAAACACTAGAGCATTTGCAACACGCAGACAAGGACACGATACGTCAGCTTTATCGCGAAGGAATGTCCAAATCCAGCGAGCATGAAGGACCTGGGGCAGGATTAGGATTGCTAGAAATAGCTCGTCGCGCATCACATCCAATCTCATTTGCTTTCATGGACGTTGATGAAGATCACGTAGATTTTTTTCTGGCGGCCAGGATTTGAGGAGAAATTCTAATGAGTGAATTGAACATAGCAGCAACTGAGCGCACGCCGGAAATTCAGCTGTCATCCATCAATGGGATTTTTCGCATGAAGGGTGAATCATATCCAGAGGATGTATCGGCATTCTACGGTCAGGTAATCGTCGCCGTGGATCAGTTAGCGAATAATCTGGCAAAGCCTCTGACCGTTGATGTAGCAATGATTTATATCAACAGCTCTAGTATCAAAGCGATGTTCCGAATCTTCGAAGGTCTTGAAGCTGTGCGAAAAAACGGACAAACGCTTTCTATCACTTGGCATTACCAAGATGATGACGACATCATGCAAGAACTAGGTGAAGATTTCAAAGATCGCTTTCCAGATCTTCCGATTGAGGTCCAGGCGACGTGAGTACCAACAGCGATGACACGCTGTTCGATCTTTATGATCGTGAGAAACGGCTTCTCGCCGAAGGACCAGATCTACTCAAAAGTAATGACGAAAAAGAATTACGCGCCTTTGCTGAACGGCTTTTCGAGCGATTCGCTAAAGTTGTCCGAGAAAACGAAGACCTAACCCGGCACTCTGACCGGCAAGAACAACGGCTGGTGAAATTAAATCAGAACTTAAAAACTCAAACACGCGAACTTGATCAGCGAAAAACCGAGCTGGAAAATTTATCACACCAGCTATCCAAGTACCTGCCACCTCAAATTCACCAAGCCCTTTTCGAAGGAAAGCACGACACCCAGATTGCCACTCAGCGCAAAAAATTGACTGTCTTTTTTTCTGATATTAAAAATTTTACACAGACATCTGAAAGCCTACAGCCAGAAGCGTTAACGGAATACTTAAACGAATATTTTTCCGAAATGACGCAAATCGCGCTTAACCATGGAGCCACCATCGACAAATACATGGGCGATGCGATGATGGTCTTTTTTGGAGATCCTGACACCCGCGGCATACGCGAGGATGCCCGTGCTTGCGTAGAGATGGCACTATCTATGCTGGAACGTCTACGAGCATTACAAAAACGCTGGCGTTCTATTGGCTTTGAGAATCCTTTCGAAATCCGAATCGGTATCAACACCGGTTACTGCAATGTGGGAAATTTTGGAAGCGAACAACGACTCTCTTACACAATCATCGGCGGCGAAGTGAATCTGGCTCAACGACTGGAAGCCAATGCAGATGTTGGTGGAATTTTAATGAGCTACGAAACATTCGTTCATGTAGAAGACTTAGTCATTGCAGAGAAACGCGGCGCAATCAGAATGAAAGGTATCGCACGAGATGTGCAAACCTATGCGATTTCAGGCCGCAAAACTGAATCATCGTCCTCCATTTTTAATCTCGATCATCCATCAGGAGTATCCATCGATATTGATCCGGCAGTACTCGATGCTGAGGGCCGCGTTGCGCTAGCTGATAAGCTCTCGGAGTTAGCGTCACAACTACGCGAATTCTGATTGTGAGCTCTGATTGTGAGCTCTAATTTTGTGTTGTTTCTTGTCACAGCAAAAGTAACAGCTTGGCTTTTCGCTATCACTGTAAAGACTTTTTCACCAGCGTCTCTCTACACTTGGCAATATATGACATAGCGACACTTGAAAGGATATAACTAATGAAAAAAATAATATCTATCCTGTTGCTCTTAATTAGCCTTATCGTTTGGCCCGTGGTTGCCATAGGTGCAGAATCGATTGTGCTTAACGAAAATACTCCAGTTATTACACCAGTCAAGCCGAAAGATCTACAGGTGCTTGTTGAGGGAGATAAACCTCTCTCGCTTAATGAGGTGATAGATTCAACTAGTCAATTTAAGCATCCAGATGAGATCGGAGCAATTCAATCCACCAAAAAGTACTGGCTAGCATTTGAAATAAAAAACAATGTCGCGACCGATAGAACTTTTCGAATCACGAATAAAACATTGGGCTTGTTAAGCTTGAATGTTTATCTTGTTTATGAAAATGGCGATAGAGTTGCTTACGAAAAAAATTATGCCACTCTTCCTCCAGGAAATCAGATTTCACACTCATCCCCATTTTTAACACTAACTCCCGCTTCAGAAACACAATATCTGGTACTACCTTTGCGCCGCAATGAAACTATAAAAATCTATGCACGGGTAAATCCTGATCAGCGTTTTTTACCTCAACAATTTAATTTTTTAAGTATTGCAGACCACGCAAAATATCTCGAATTACGTCGCTACGGATTGTATATAGAAGGGGCCCTTGCCGGCGCCCTAGTCGCTTTGTCTGTCTTTGGCTGGTACTCCTTTGTCCGCAACCGTGATCACACCAGCTTGATGTATGGAATTTGGATACTGTTTGCTTTGGGTAGCGTACTTGTACTGGGCGTACATGACGGCCAGAGAATGGCAGAGTTTTTTTACGGCTTTGATGAATTCGGATTTACGCCGGTTGGGCTTTCATTTCGAAATGTTGTGGTTTACATCGTCGCTGCCGGCCAGAGTATTGCATACATACTTTTCGCACGATCTTTTCTTAATATCAAAGAGCGATTTCCATTATTTCATCGGTTCACAAACGCTTGGATAGTGTTTTATCTTTTTCAGATCGTCGTCAATCTAACTATCAAACACAGCATTCCACCTAGCTGGCTATGGAATCCTCTATTGATATGGCTGGTCATGAATCTTCTTGGTGTGTATGCCTGCGCTTTTATCAGGCTACGTGAGGGCATGTCGATAGCCAAATTTTTTATGCTCGCAATGGTGCCCTATGTAATGTTCCGATCGTTGTTTTTACTTGGCGTGGCGGGCATCCCCTCACCGGTCGCATTGTTACCCGATGAAGGCATTTTTTATCACTTTAAAGATACCAATTCAATGCAAGGCTTTGGCGTAGTCTGCGAAGCAGTAATTATGGCGCTGGCGGTAGTAGCTCGTTCACGCTGGCTGCAAGATGAGTTAGCAACAAGTATGCGTGCACAACAAGAGCTGGTAGAAAATCAGAATAAGGTACTAGAAGAAACTGTCATAGCACGAACTCGTGAACTCGCTGAGCAGCACCAAGAGCTTGATGAAGCACATCGCTTGATAGTGAGTTCTGTGGATTATGCCAGTCGTCTCCAACGTAGTCAGCTGCCTAAGCCACATAGAATAGAGGGACGATTTAAATCTCTTGGCATCATTTGGGAGCCGCGTGACACTATTGGTGGCGACTTATGGTGGCTATCATCCTCACAACATCCCGGATCGTATACGCTAGCAGTTGCCGATTGCACGGGCCATGGAGTGCCAGGTGCAATGCTGTCTCTATTAGTTAGCAACTCCTTGGAGAGAATCTACTCAACTGAGCCTGACAAATCTCCGGCAGACGCCCTGATGACTTTAGATTTTTTAGTCCGTAGCGGACTGAATCAAGATGCAGAAGATAGTGAAAGCGATGATGGCTGTGACGCAATGATTATGCAAATTAATCGTGAAGAGCGCAGGATCATTTTTGCCGGAGCAAAAATCGGTGCGTTTCAAGTTAACGCTGCGGGAGATGTGACACGACATCTTCCAACACGGGCGAGTCTAGGTTATTGCCAACGCCCTGATCCAGAGGATGAACCAAACGATCAGACGATTTCTTTCGAGCTAGGTGATACTTTTGTCGTCGTGACTGATGGCTTTACTGATAAAATTGGCGGTAAAACAAATGCTCCTAGTTAATTTGGATATCGTCGAATTGAGCAAATACTGTCATCGATGGCCTCACAACCTGCTGAAAAAATTACAAAACGACTCAAAGAAGAATTCGAAAACTGGCGCGGCGATCAGAGACATCGTGATGATTTAACGGTGATTGCTTTTACGCTTTAAAAACAACCACCTTATGAAACGATGAGGTAATTTATTGCTTTTGTTACCTGACATCTAGATTAAGTGAATTACGAAAACTACTAATTACACTACTCAATGCTCGTTATTGATGGCTTACAGTTTAAATATAACGACTGTCACATCATCCCTACGCTCGTTAACTCCTTGCCAGGCAAAAAAATCATTCTTGATAGCTGCAGTTATAGTCTTCGCATCTTTTTTAAAGTGTGAGCGAAGAAGATTCTCTAATCGACGATATCCATACGATATTTTCCCATTGGGGCCACCAATTTGATCGGTCAATCCATCAGTGGTAATCACGAAAACATCTTCTGTTTGATAGCTAATTGTATGCAAATAAGGTTTGTATCGTTCAATTATTGATTCTTGATATCCCAGACTACATCTGGCACCAGAATATCTGGTTAAAATTCCTTGTGAATCCACACGGAATAATCCTATTTTTGCACCAGAGAATTCGATGATTTTTTTATCCGGGTCGATGCGCAGTAAAGCTGCATCACACCCGTCATCACTCTCACTATCTGAGCGGTCTTGGTTTAAACCAAGACGCACATAACGATCCAACGCCAATAGAGCACTAGCCGGATCTTGATCAGTGTCGTTTGCGTAAATACGCTCTAGAGAATTACTAACTAGTAGCGACAACATAGCGCCAGGAACTCCATGCCCTGTACTGTCTGCAACCGCGAGTATAAAAGGACCTGGATGAAGTGACGATGAGACCCAATATACATCCCCGCCAATAACATCGCGGGGTTCCCAAATTGTATCGAAAGAATTAAATCGTCCCTCTAATCGAATAGAACGTGGTAATTGTCCGCGCTGTAAACGACTTGCGTAATTCACTGAACTCAATACTAATTCGTGTTTAATACGTAATTCTCTGGTTC
>JBEGSP010000188.1:0-4405 GCA_041179845.1 Pseudomonadota bacterium | reverse complement strand
CTAGAGGTAATGTTAACGATGCGTCCAAAACCGCGCTCCATCATGCCATCAACTGTCGCTTTAATTAACTCAATCGGCGTCAGCATGTTGGCGTCAATCGCAGCAATCCATTGATCGCGATCGAAGGTTCGAAAATCACCTGTTGGCGGACCGCCGGCATTCGTAATGAGTATGTCGGGATTAGGACAAGCAGCTAAGGCATCTGCACGACCCTTGGCTGTTGTAATGTCAGTGGCGACGGTTTGTACTTTCACTTTATCGCCAACACTTTTACGAATGTCATTCGCTGTCGCTTCCAATGCTGCGGCGTTACGCGCCACCAGTGTGACATGCACACCCTCACGAGCTAGCGCCTCGGCACAGCCGCGACCCAATCCTTTACTTGCTCCACACACTAAAGCGTGTTTACCAGCGATTCCTAAATCCATGGTTGGTCTCCTTCTTTTTTACGATTTTTTTGTAGACAACAAATAAATGCCCGCTAACACTAACGCCGTACCTAACAACTGAATAGCGGTGATGGGTTCATCCAAAATCCATGCTGCAAGAAACAAAGTCGATACCGGTCCTATCATTCCTGCTAACGATGCGACGGGTGCCCCAACTCGCGCAATCGCCATCATGGTGATAAATACGGGCAGTACCGTGCAAAAAATAGCATTCAGCAGCGATAACTGATAAATCACTAGCGGCTGCATCAAGGTCTGTATCGGTCGCAATAGCAAAAACTGTCCAACCGATGCCACTGCCGACACACACATCACATACGACACTAACCTGACGGTACCAACTCGTTGCACCAACTCACCCGAAAACAGTAAGTACATGCCATAAAAAACAGCACTACCCAGAACAAAGGCCCCACCAAGCCACACATCAGAGCCGCTATTTCTGGCGTCATGCAGAAATACCAATACGGTTCCGCCATAACAAATAGCCAGCGCCAGCCATTCCGTTAGGCTCACGCGTTTTTTAAGTAGGAATACCGACATTAACAGCACAAACGAGGGGGTCAAAAACAAAATCAAGCGCTCAAGGCCTGCAGAAATATACCTCAAGCCTATAAAGTCCAGATAACTCGATAAGTAATACCCAATCAAGCCCAACAAAATGATGCGCCAACGATCGTGTGAGGACAATGCGGGTAAACGCCGCATTTGAAACCATGCGATCGCTGCAAAAAACGGCAAGGAAAATAACATGCGCAAAGCAAGTACCGTCATCGCATCAACCTGCTGACGATAGTGCAACTTAACCACCACGCCTTTGGCTGAAAATAAAATCGATCCCGTTATAGCCAACGCAAGACCGGTCAGAAATAAACGCCGTGCGGAATTAGCCGAATGATCGGTCGAACTAGTGGCCTGCATAGGTTGGGAAATGTAGTCTTTACGGCATTAATAGGTGGGGCAATTTGATTTTAATCGTGAGCTTGGCGCCCCGCTTCGCCATTCCTGAACACCCTGTTTTCGAATAAGGCGCTAAGAGCGCTGTGGTAAAATTAGGGCTCTGTTCGCAACCGCCTGTACTGGGACAAAAGCGCCCCTCGCGGCGTCAAAATTACACGAATCCTACGAATCGTGCTCCCCCTGTCAGGCCAGCTCAATGACTCTGGAAATCACCAACCATGGCAGGACATAGCAAGTGGGCCAATATCAAGCACAAAAAAGCGGCTTCGGACGCTAAACGCGGCAAGATTTGGACCCGATTAATTAAAGAAATTACTGTGGCTGCCCGTATGGGCGGTGGGGATATTGACAGCAATCCGCGCTTACGACTCGCCGTCGACAAAGCGGCTGATGCGAATATGCCCAAGGATAACGTCACGCGCGCCATTCAACGCGGAACCGGCGGTCTTGAAGGCGTTAACTATGAAGAAATTCGGTACGAAGGTTATGGCATCAATGGTGCTGCACTCATCGTTGACTGCATGACTGATAACCGCGTACGCACGGTCGCTGAAGTTCGCCATGCATTTTCAAAATTTGGCGGCAACATGGGCACCGAGGGTTCGGTCGCATTTTTGTTCAGGCACTGCGGTCAATTAATGTTCGCGCCCGGCACGAATGAAGATGCCTTGATGGAAGCTGCTCTTGAAGCCGGCGCAGAAGATGTGATCGCCGATGATGAAGGTGGCTTCGAGGTGGTATGTGACCCTTACCAATTCTCTGCAATTCGTGAAACTTTACAAAAAGCTGGGTTTCAGCCTGAAATGGCCGAAGTGACGATGAAACCTTCGACCCATACCGATATCACTGGTGATGACGCCATTAAAATGCAAAAGCTATTGGATGCCCTAGAAAACCTCGATGATGTGCAAGAGGTTTATACCAATGCCATCATCGAATCGTAATACTTATTGTGTACAACTGGGCTCGCCTGCTTTTGCAGGCAAGCCAATTAACAGGTCTCATTTCTCATGAAAATTTTGGTCGTTGGTTCGGGTGGTCGTGAACATGCACTGGCTTGGAAGTTGGCTCAGTCCAAAAAAATACAAGTCGTGATGGTCGCACCTGGCAACGGTGGGACTGCGCTCGACGGCCGCCTGAAAAATATCTTTATTACCGACCCCGTGCAGCTTGCCGATTATGTTCAACAAGAACACATCGCACTGACCGTTGTTGGACCAGAAGCGCCACTGGCTGCAGGTATCGTCGATATATTTCGCGAGCGTGGACTGAAAATTTTTGGCCCAACTAAAAAAGCGGCGCAATTAGAAAGCTCCAAAGATTTTGCTAAAGCATTTATGCAGCGTCATGGAATTCCTACAGCGGCTTATCAAAGTTTTTCAGATGCCAAAGCTGCGCATGACTATATCGATCAACAAGGTGCGCCTATTGTCATCAAAGCAGATGGACTCGCTGCTGGTAAAGGTGTTGTTGTCGCGATGACGCCGAAAGAAGCGCATGATGCAGTTGACATGATGTTGTCTGATAATCGTTTTGGTGATGCGGGTGCACGCGTAGTGATCGAAGAATTTCTCGATGGCGAGGAAGCGAGTTTCATTGTCATGGTTGATGGAAAAAATATCCTTCCATTAGCCACGAGCCAAGATCACAAACGATTGATGGATAACGACGAAGGTCCAAACACTGGCGGCATGGGTGCGTATTCTCCAGCGCCGATCGTGACACCTCAACTGCATGCTCGAGTGATGCGTGAAATTATTTTGCCAACCATACAGGGTATGGCAAAAGAGGGCATTCCCTACACAGGATTTTTATACGCGGGCTTGATGATTGATGCCGAGGGCAATCCTAAAACGCTGGAATTTAATTGTCGTATGGGTGATCCAGAGACTCAGCCCATCATGGTGCGTCTGAAAACAGATTTAGTGAAAGTAATGGAACATGCTGTCGAGGGAACGCTCGATCAGATTGAGCTCGAATGGGACAGACGAACGGCACTCGGTGTTGTGATGGCCGCTGCAAATTATCCTGAATCACCACGTAAAGGCGATGTGATTAAGGGTATACCCGCAGAAACGGATGACAGCGTCACGTTTCATGCCGGCAGTGTGCTGGAAAACGATCAACTTAAAACAGCCGGTGGTCGCGTGTTGTGCGTAGTGGGATTAGGCGGCACGGTTCGCGTGGCGCACAAAGCTGCTTATGAAGCTCTTGATAAAATTCATTTTGATGGCATGCAGTTTCGTCGTGACATAGGCTGGCGTGCTATGCGACGTCTATAAATTCAGCTTCATTAAAATAAAAAACGGGCGAAACTATGAGCGCACCCAATATTCAAGCCGTTAAAACTTGGCTACTGTCATTGCAAGCAAACATCGTTGCTGCCGTCGAAGCAGTAGATGGAAAAGAATTTATCAAAGACAGTTGGGAGCGCCCCGAGGGCGGAGGCGGTATCTCGCGTTTGATAGAAGAAGGTAATGTGCTCGAGCGCGGTGGCGTTGGTTTCTCTCATGTGACCGGTAGCAGCCTGCCGCCATCAGCAGCAGCCAATCGACCTGAAGTGGCTGGTCGTCCTTGGGAAGCGATGGGTGTATCGTTGGTTTTTCATCCACGTAATCCATACGCACCAACGGTGCACATGAACGTGCGTTTTTTTACCACTACTGGCCCTAGTAAAGATCCTGTTTGGTGGTTTGGCGGCGGCATGGATCTAACGCCTTATTACGGCTTTACTGAAGACGCAAAACATTTCCATCAAACCTGCCACGATGCGCTTTCGCCCTTCGGTACAGATCTTCATTCCCAATTTAAGCAATGGTGTGATGAGTATTTTTATCTCAAACATCGCAAAGAAGCTCGCGGTGTAGGCGGCGTTTTTTTCGATGACTTTAATGCGCCTGGTTTCGATCAAAGTTTTGCGATGACGCAAAGCGTCGGTAATCATTTCATTGATGCCTATGTACCTATTCTTAAGCGTCGCAAAGATACGCCGTATG
>JBEGSP010000187.1:0-3532 GCA_041179845.1 Pseudomonadota bacterium | reverse complement strand
GGTTAGAAAAAACCGGCGTTAATCGCGGTTTGTGGATATTCGGTGTGCTGCAGGCCGTTGCCATACTCGGCTTTGCTTTGCTAGCGCAAACGAGCGTTGCCACGCCCGGTGTTGAACCCAGCACCTTAATGCTAGGTTTAGTCATTGGCTTAGAAGCCTTTGCTGTGGGCTTAGGTACTGCTGCCTTCACTGCATTCATTGCAACGACCACAGATCAACGCTATACCGCAACGCAGTTTGCTTTGTTCACCAGCTTGGCAGCTGTACCGCGAACTTTTTTTAATGCATTGACAGGCTTTATTGTTGCGCAAACGGGCTGGTTTATTTTTTTCTTAATCTGTTTTGCTTTAGCCATACCCGGCATGTTGTTGTTGCCGAAAATCGCACCATGGAATCCGACGACAGAACCGGAAAGTCATTGATTCATAGTAGTGATTGCTACAATCAATGGCGTAATCATCTGGATGCTGGATGCATCGCTCGCTGCACCACTCTCAATCGATAGATAAGCCTTAGCGCATGCTGAATTTTCTCTGGCTGGGATTTTTTTTGCTTGCCACAGCCAGTGCGCTGTGGCGACTACTAGTCATAGGTGACGCCAGCGTATTTGCATCGATGGTCGAGAGCTTGTTCGCCATGGCTAAGCTTTCGGTTGACGTGATGATTTTGTTGTTCGGTACGCTGACCTTATGGTTGGGATTTTTGCGTATCGCAGAACGCGCTGGCATAGTAAGCTCACTCGCACGACTGCTCTCCCCTTTATTTACTCGCTTACTGCCCGGCGTACCTGCAGGTCACCCTGCCCTGGGTTTAATCACCATGAATTTCACAGCCAATGCGCTAGGCTTAGATAATGCCGCGACGCCGATTGGTTTAAAAGCCATGCGTGAATTGCAGTCGCTTAATCCCGATCCCGTCGTGGCCAGCGATGCGCAAATCATGTTTTTAGTAATGAATGCATCGTCACTAACCTTGTTGCCGGTATCGATTTTTATGTATCGCGCGCAGCAAGGCGCACCCGATCCCACACTCGTATTTTTGCCGATACTGTTGGCCACAACAGCATCCACGCTCACGGGATTTTTTGCAGTGGCGTTTGCGCAGCGATTAAAGCTACGTGACCCCGTAGTGTTACGTTTTTTGTTGGGTGCGGGTTTGCTGTTGGGGCTGACGATGGCTTTGTTGGCTAGCTTGTCGTCAGTTGCATTAGCTGCCTTATCGTCGGTGTTAGGAAATGCGATCTTGTTCGGTTTGATTGTGGCATTTTTATTGGCAGGTGTTTGGCGACGTGTTCCCGTGTACGAAGCCTTTGTTGAAGGTGCGCGCGAGGGATTTGAGGTCGCAAAAAATTTACTACCGTATTTAGTGGCGATGCTGTGCGCGGTAGGCGTGTTACGCGCTTCTGGCGCCTTAGATTTTTTACTGCAGCTGATTCGTGTGAGCGTAGAACATATCGGTTGGGATCAGCGTTTTGTCGATGCCATGCCCACGGCGTTAGTCAAACCATTCTCGGGAAGTGCTGCGCGGGCTATGCTAATCGACACCATGAGTTCGCATGGCGTTGATAGTTTTCCCGCACTGCTCGCTGCAACGGTTCAGGGCAGTACAGAAACCACTTTTTATGTATTGGCAGTGTATTTCGGCGCGGTGGGTATACAGCGTGCACGACATGCCGTTGCATGTGCGTTACTGGCTGATTTAGCCGGTGTGCTGGCATCCGTTGCAGTGTGTTACTGGTTCTTCGGCTAACGAGACAAGGTCGGTTTAAATTACGCTGGCCAGTCGTAGTTAATGATCAAGGGTGAGTGATCGGAGAAGCGTTCATCTTTGTACACCGATGCACTTTTCGATGTGGCTGCAATTACAGGTGTCGCGACCTGATAATCAATCCGCCAACCCACATTGTTCGCCCAAGCTTGTCCGCGATTACTCCACCAGGTGTAGGCCTCACCAGTTGTTTCAGGGTGCAGTAAGCGATACACATCGCGCCAGTCAGCTTTGCCAAGCACGTCAGTCATCCATTGGCGTTCTTCCGGTAAAAAGCCAGAATTCTTTTGATTGCTTTTCCAATTCTTCAGATCGATTTCTTTGTGCGCGATATTCCAATCACCGCAGATCACCACTTCACGGCCGGATTGTCTAAGCGATAGTAGATGCGGCATAAAAGCATCCATGAAACGAAATTTGGCTTGTTGTCTATCATCGCTAGACGACCCTGACGGACAGTAGAGTGATATCACCGTTAACTTTTCAAAATCGACTTGTACATAGCGACCCTCAGCATCAAATTCCGCATTGCCAAAACCTGTCGTCACCGACAGAGGCTTTTCGCGCGAATAAACGCCGGTGCCTGAATAACCTTTCTTTTCTGCGTAATGAAAATGGCCGTGATAACCCGCAGGTGCTAAAAAATCAGGCGACATATCGGCGTGTTGAGCTTTCAGCTCTTGAACGCAAACGAAATCAGCTTGCTGTTTATGCATCCATTCAAAGAAATTCTTTTTGGCGGCGGAGCGTATGCCGTTGAGATTGGCTGAAATTATTTTCATAATGAAAAAGGCGAATAGAAATTGCAAAGCAGAATGCGCGCAAGCATAACCGATTCGGGCGCAGCTCTCTTGGGCGTTAAAATAGCGACTTTAGGAACAGAGCGAAGGTGTGCGAGTGAATAAGCTGCGGGAAGAATTTATCGAGTTTTCGGTGGCAGCGGGTGTGCTGCGTTTTGGTGAATTCGTTACCAAGGCCGGTCGCCTCTCACCGTATTTTTTTAATGCCGGCTTATTCAATGATGGCCAACGTCTGGGCAAGTTGGCTGAATTTTATGCGCAAACCTTGTTGGATTCCGGTGTTGAATTCGACATGCTGTTTGGCCCGGCTTACAAAGGCATCACACTCGCATCCGCAACCGCCGTTGCATTAGCTGCGAAAGGCCGCAATGTGCCGTTTGCCTATAACCGCAAAGAAGCCAAAGACCATGGCGAAGGCGGCACCATCGTCGGCGCCAAGCTCAGCGGTCGCGTTGTTATTATTGATGATGTGATTTCTGCCGGCACCTCAGTGCGCGAATCGGTAGATCTCATACGTGCACAAAATGCGACTCCGTGCGCCGTACTGATTGCGCTGGATAGAATGGAAAAAAGCGGCGCAGAAGGCGCACTATCGAATTTATCTGCGGTGCAGGAAGTTGAGCAAAACTTTGGTATGCCCGTGCTACCGATCGCGAACCTGAATGATTTATTTGCTTATCTTTCAGGCCCGGGTGCTAGCGCAGAACTTGCTGCATTCCGCACAGCGGTGGCGACGTATCGCGAAAGGTACGGCGTTGTCTGACAGAGCCTTCTTCTGAAAATTAGGCGTAAGTAGTCGCTTGCGCTAAAAGTGCAGCAGAACTAAACGCCCATTAACGGCGTTGTTAAGCGTCTATGATTTGATCGAGTTCAGTGAGTACTTCGTCAGTACTGAAGTACTCGCCAGAATGTCTGGCCTCCGCTGCAGCAGCTAATCCCCGCTCGATGAAAGTGCGCTGCAAGTT
>JBEGSP010000186.1:0-3688 GCA_041179845.1 Pseudomonadota bacterium | reverse complement strand
TTGGGTCATCCAATCGGCGCTTCAGGCGCACGTATTATTGTGACCTTGCTCGGCGCATTGAAAAAAACCGGCGGCAAGCGCGGTGTGGCTGCGCTGTGTATCGGTGGCGGTGAAGCAACCGCTATGGCCATTGAGATGATGTAAAGGAAAACACATGCGCACTGCACTGATTATTGGAGCTTCGCGAGGCATAGGTCGTGAATTTGTTCGGCAGTTGTTATCTGCTGGATGGAAAGTATTTGCCACGGCGCGTGATGAGGCCTCGTTGCAAGCGCTGAAAGAAGAAGGTGCGCATGCGTTGAAAGTGGATGTCGCGATATCAGAATCCTTAGCGGGTCTGACATGGCAGTTGGATGGTGAGCGTTTGGATTTGGCAGTGTATGTGGCTGGTGTTTTTGGATCATACGATGGTGCGACCGAGCCGCCAGCGGCTGCCATGTTTGACGCCACCATGCACGCGAATGTGCTGGGTGCGATGCAGGCGATTCCGCTGGTAGCGCCTTGTGTAGCATCAGCCAAAGGTAAATTTGTTTTTATCACCAGCGGTATGGGCAGTATTGGCGAAGCCGAATCCAGCATGGGCTGGGTCTATCGCGCTTCCAAAGCGGCGTTGAACATGGCGGTTCACTCAGCGCGCAATGATTATCCGACGATGACCTTGATCACGATGAACCCAGGTTGGGTGAAAACGGATATGGGTGGCGCACAAGCGCCGACATCCGTTGCGCAAAGTGTGTCGGGTATGTTGAGTGTGATTGAAAAAACTAAGCCTTCAGAGAGTGGTAGCTTTCAAAGTTATGACGGCCGCAAGATGGGCTGGTAAAGTTTTAAAAATAGGCCATAAGCTGTAGATTGATATGTGAACAGGGCTTCACAAGGAAAAAATAAGAATGATTTTGTCTGAACAGCACCAAATGATTCGAGATGCGTTGCGTGATTTTTCGCAGCAGCAGCTGACGCCGAATGCAGCACGTTGGGATCGTGAACGTGAATTTCCTCGCGATGCATTAAAGCAGCTCGCGGCATTGGGTGCGTTTGGTGTGGCGGTACCGCAAGAGCAGGGCGGTGCTGGACTCGATTATCTCTCGCTGGCATTAGTGATTGAAGAGATTGCTGCGGGTGATGGCGGTGTCTCGACTATTATCTCAGTCAATAATTGTCCCGTCTGCAGTATTGGTATGTCGTACGCGAATGAATCACAACAGCGCGACTGGCTACTGCCATTGGCTAAAGGCGATATGCTGGGTGCGTTTTGTTTAACCGAGCCGCATGCAGGTAGCGATGCATCGGCTTTGCGTACGACAGCACGACGTGATGGTGATAGTTATGTATTAAATGGTGTGAAGCAGTTCATCACCAGTGGCAAGCATGCCGATGTTGCCATCGTGATGGCGGTAACCGACAAAGCAGCGGGCAAGCGTGGCATCAGTGCTTTTTGGGTGCCCACGAATACACCGGGATATATAGTGGCGCGTGTCGAAGAAAAGCTGGGTCAGCATTCGTCGGACACGGCACAGATTTTGTTTGAGGATTGCCGCATACCTGCGGCGAATCTGATAGGCGACGAAGGCATGGGTTATAAAATTGCTTTGTCGGGATTGGAAGGTGGTCGTATCGGTATTGCCGCGCAATCGGTAGGTATGGCGCAGGCAGCCTTTGATGCAGCACTTTTGTATGCGAAAGATAGACAAAGTTTTGATAAGCCTTTGTTTGAGCATCAGGCGGTACAGTTTCGATTAGCTGAGATGGCAACGCAGATTGAAGCAGCGCGTCAGCTGGTGTGGCATGCGGCAACGATGAAGGATGCGGGTGTGCCGTGTCTGAAAGAAGCAGCGATGGCAAAATTATTTGCTAGCGAAATGGCAGAAAAAATCTGTACTGAAGCAATACAGATACATGGCGGTTATGGTTATCTTGCAGATTTTCCAGTCGAGCGCATTTATCGCGATGTGCGCGTTTGCCAAATCTACGAAGGTACTAGTGACATACAAAAAATACTGATAGGGCGCGCACTGGCCTGAGTAATCATCCTATGAGCATACAAATCATAAAACCCTGCCCGTGCGGCGGCGAATCCTTAGATGTCTGTTGTGGTCGTTTTATTTCGGGCAAAGATGTGCCTGAGACACCAGAGCAATTGATGCGTTCACGTTATTCGGCTTATGTGTTGGGTGACGAAGCCTATCTGCGTGCGACGTGGGATCCAGCTACATGCCCACCTGAGCCGCTGGTTGAGCCGAATATTTCATGGGTCGGTTTAGAGGTGCGTTCGTCGCAGTATGAAGGAGACGAAGGTATCGTTGAATTTGTTGCGCGCGCTAAGGTGGGTGGTCGTGCCCGACGCTTGCATGAAACCAGTCGCTTTGTGCGAAGAGACGGCCGCTGGTTGTATGTGGATGGTGATTTCAAGGCTTAATCGCTACTGCGGCGATGTTTGGGCCAGCCATAAAATTTTCATAGTCATTTATTGAGTTGCCCTATGCCCGTGATTGACAGCAAACTGAACCCACGCTCAGCAGAGTTTGTTGCTAATGCGTCCGCAATGCAAGCGCTGGTCGATGATTTGCGCGCTCACTGCGAAAAAATAACACTCGGTGGTGGTGAAGCGGCGCGTGAAAAACATACTGGACGCGGTAAATTACTACCGCGTGAACGCATTAATCAACTGCTCGATCCGGGCACTGCTTTTCTTGAATTCTCACAGTTAGCTGCTTTAAACATGTACGACAATGCTGCGCCCTGCGCTGGCATTATTACAGGCATAGGTCGTGTTAAAGGTTTGGAGTGCGTCATCGTTTGTAATGACGCCACCGTTAAGGGAGGGACGTACTACCCCATGACGGTGAAAAAACATTTACGCGCACAAGAAATCGCCGAACAAAATCATCTGCCTTGTATTTATTTGGTGGATTCAGGCGGTGCGAATCTGCCGAATCAAGAAGATGTGTTTCCTGATCGTGAACACTTTGGTCGAATTTTTTTCAATCAAGCGACGATGTCAGCCAAAGGCATACCGCAAATTGCGGTAGTGATGGGTTCTTGCACGGCAGGTGGTGCTTATGTGCCGGCGATGAGCGATGAATCTATCATCGTTAAAAACCAAGGTACGATTTTTCTGGGTGGTCCGCCGCTGGTCAAAGCGGCAACGGGTGAAATTGTGAGCGCCGAAGATCTGGGCGGCGGTGATGTGCATACGCGATTGTCGGGCGTGGTTGATCATTTGGCAAACGATGATTTTCATGCGCTATCACTTGCGCGCAATGTAGTCGCCAATTTAAATAAACAAAAAACACAGTCCTTAGTTCTGCGTGAGCCGGTCGCGCCAAACTACGATGCGAAAGAAATTTACGGCGTTATACCGACCGATACTCGTAAACCATTTGATGTGCGTGAAGTGATTGCGCGCATTGTTGATGGCAGTGAGTTGGATGAATTTAAACCACGCTTTGGCGCTACGCTTGTGTGCGGCTTTGCGCATATCCATGGCATGCCGGTGGGTTTGATTGCTAACAACGGTATTTTATTTTCTGAATCGGCTGTTAAAGGCGCGCATTTTATTGAGCTGTGCTGTCAGCGCAAGATACCGCTGGTTTTTCTGCAAAATATTACCGGCTTCATGGTAGGTCGCAAATACGAAAACGAAGGTATCGCACGACATGGTGCCAAGATGGTGACAGCCGTGGCCACG
>JBEGSP010000185.1:0-12594 GCA_041179845.1 Pseudomonadota bacterium | reverse complement strand
GGATGATGCTCTGAAAACGGCAATGACAAATCAGGAAAATGGTTTTCTACCAGCTGCAAACAAAATTCTGACATAAGCTCAAAGCCAGTCAAACTAGCATCGCAACGTTGGCGAGCTAATTCGAGCAGATCAAGTGCATCCTTCACGCTGGATAACGCAAATAAAGCGGTAAGTTTTGCGGCAGGCTGTGCGACTAGTTTAAGTACAGCGGCTGTGATGATGCCTAAGGTACCCTCAGCACCGATAAACAAATTACGCAAGTCATACCCAGTATTATCTTTGCGCAGACCGCGTAAGCCATTCCAAATATCCCCCGAAGGCGTTACAACTTCTAAGCCTAAGGTCAGATCGCGCATGCTGCCGTAGCGCAGAACGGCAGTACCACCGGCATTCGTCGAAAGATTGCCGCCGATCGTGCAACTACCTTCTGAAGCAAGTGATAGCGGAAATAATCGCCCCTGTTCATGAGCCAATGCCTGAACTTGTTGGAGTATGCAGCCCGCTTCAACAGTGAGCGTGTCATTCTGTAAATCCACCGAACGCACACGATTCATGCGTGTGAGTGAGAGCACGATAGCTTGGCCACTTTGATCGGGCACACTACCTAAAACTAATCCGGTATTACCGCCTTGCGGAACGATGGGCACCTTATGTGCTACGCAAAGTTTTACTATCTTGGCGACTTCTTCGGTTAGCGCAGGTTTGATAACCGCTAACGCGCGACCCGTAGCACGCTTGCGCCAGTCGGTTAAAAATCCATCCATATCTGTGCCCGTCAGTACATGCTGCGGACCAACGATATCGCTGCACTGTTTGAGAAAATCAGAGGGCATCGGGGTTGGCAGCTTTGCGAATCGCTTCGCTCGCTAAATTTTTTGCCGCCTGTTTGTAGGGGCGCAAGAAGAAAATAGCGCAGATAAAAAAGGTCGTTGAAAAAACAACCTCAAGGCCCGCTAATATCTGTGAAACACCATGATCGCTCCACGCACGAACGACACCTTCAGTGAAGTACAGCAAAATAAACATCGAGGCCCACTGCAGCGTGTAAACATTTTTTTTCAGCGTGCCAGATAGCGGCGCAAACAAAGGCAAAACCTTAATCACCATCCACGATCCCCCCGGGCGCAATGGGGCAAGTACTAGTTCCCACAAAATGCACAACACAATGAGTAGTACCAAACTGATAGATGAAATCAGATGCAGTCGTTGCTGCGTAGGTGTGAGCTCAATCATGCGGAGTGCAGCTTGCGCGCAGTGGTTGCCAGTCGTTTACCTAAAGCGATAGCGAGTGTTCGAGTGTCTTCTGTCATATCGTGTTTGCCGTTAGCCCCCGACCAATGGGTAGCACCGTAAGGTGCACCGCCACTAGAGGTACTCATCAATGAGGGCTCGGAATAGGGTAGACCCACCATTAGCATGCCATGGTGCAGTAGCGGAATCATCATCGTGAGTAAGGTCGATTCTTGACCACCATGCAAACTTCCGGTGGAGGTAAATACGCTCGCAGGCTTACCAGCGAGTGCGCCCGATAGCCATTGCGCGCTGGTAGTGTCGAGAAAATGCTTCATGGGTGCGGCCATATTGCCAAAGCGTGTCGGTGATCCAATCGCAAGACCAGCACATTCTTCTAAGTCGCTGAGTTCAACATAGGGTGAGCCAGAAGGTGGCACCTCAGGTTCAATCTCTTGGGTCACAGCGGACACGGAGGGCACGGTGCGAAGTCGGGCTTCGCAGCCGGGTACGCTCTCAATTCCTTGTGCGATGAGTTCAGCCAGTTTGCGTGTCGAGCCGTGGCGCGAGTAGTACAAAACCAGCACAGGTAGCAGTGAAGTCGTCATGGTTGTTATTATAGGGCGCTTTATCATTGTGGTTATGGCATGAGTTCTTATCCTACACATCCCTCGGGCGTCTGGTCACGTGTGCAGTTGCGAGATCTGATGCGTTTTGCATTGCGCCGCCTAAAAGAAGAGCGGCTACCCGAGGTCGCCGCTAGCTTGACCTTCACCACTGCGTTAGCACTGGTACCGGTTTTGACGATTGCATTCGCTATTTTTACGACCTTCCCGCTTTTTACGACGTTTCGCGATTCGCTCGAAGCCTACTTCGTACAAATTTTGATGCCCAAGGGTATAGCCAATACTATTTTGGATTACCTGAGTCAGTTTGCCGCGAAGGCGAGTCGTTTGTCAGTGTTCGGTGCCGTATTTTTAATTGTGACGGCGATCATGATGTTTGGTACCGTCGATCGTACGTTGAATCAAATCTGGCGCGTGAAAACATCACGGCCTTTTTTACAGCGCATGATTATTTACTGGGCCATCATGACTTTGGGCCCCTTGTTGTTGGGTGCGTCGTTATCCTTTGCCAGTGAACTTTCTCCAAATACTGGTTTGTTGGGAAGAGAAGCCCCATTTTTACGCACGTTATTGCTAGTTCTGGTATCGCTAAGCTTATCTACCTTAGCGTTTACGTTGCTGTATTTGACCGTTCCTAATCGCGTGGTTGATTGGCGTGATGCAGCAATTGGCGGCTTGGTGGCAGCTTCCGCATTTGAAATTACACGTCGGCTGTTTACGTTTTTTATCGTGCAAGGCCCCAGTTCTAGTTACAAGGTGGTATACGGCGCATTAGCTGCTGTGCCAATTTTTTTGATTTGGGTTTATCTCTTTTGGCTCATTACATTGGCTGGCGCCGTGATTGCAGCAGCGCTGCCGGTAGTGAAGTACGAGCGATGGTGGCATAAACCTGCACCAGGAAGTGAATTTCTAGACGCGATGAATGTATTAAAAGTGATGGTTGATGCGCGCAGTGGTTCTGCGGCTGTTGATGCTTTACGTTTACGGGAATTTACGCGTTTAGGCTTTGAAGAATCAGAGAGTCTTTTGCAACGCATGCTCGATGTCGGTTGGGTAGGTCGCGTGAAATCGGAAGTCACGACCAGCTGGCGACTCAGTCGCAAACATCGCAAACAAGATCGCTGGGTATTACTTGCCAACCCTGAAAAATTGACCGTGTCGGATGTGTATCAATTATTCGCGTTTGCGACTTCCGCTCCGTCGCCACTGTCATCCAAAGTAGAACACGTGGTCGAGCGTGAGTTAGCGACTCCGCTGAAAAATTATTTCAACGATCCTTTGGCAAATTCAAACAACGCATCGAGCACCTGATCAGGTTGTTCAGCCATCAATGCATGGCCACTACCGTCGACCATGACGAGTGTTGATTCAGGCAATGCATTCATTAAGGTCGACGCTGCTTTCGGCGGCGTCATCATATCTTTGCGCCCTAATAAAAAGAGTGCAGGGCAATGCAGTGATTTTGCAGCAGCTTCACCGTTGGCATAGGCATTACAGGCTGAAAAATCAGTGAAGAAAACTTTAGCGGTATTGTTTTTCGCGACATGCTGCATTAATCGACGACCGCCGCTAGGCACATAAAAGCCGGGGCCGGGTGCTGAGGGTTTTTGTGCAATGCTGGAATGGGACCAAATTGCCACCATATCGATAGCCGCTTGTTCGCGATGTTCCGACGCTTCTAGTAACAAAGGCGAAACCTTCATAGGATAAGCCGTGCCCACCAGTGCAACTCCAGCCACTAATGCTTTCGCTCGGTTAGCTGTTTCTAGTGCAATCAACGAGCCCATGCTGTGTCCGATCAATACAGCGCGCTGTACACCGACACTTTGTAATAAAGCATTCAACCAGTCAGCCATCGCTTCCACTGTGGCTAACGGCTGACCTTTGCTACGTCCATGACCGGGCAAGTCAACCGCCAGTACGGAGAATCCATGATGCGCAAAGTAGCGTGTTTGCAGCGCCCAGACTGAATGATCATTTTGTGCGCCATGAATGAACACAGCCGTGGGCAGTTGCGCATTGAATGGCTTACCACCGGTGTAGGCATACGCGGATTGTGAATTGATAGTAATGATCACGATTACGCTCCCTTCTGCGCAGCTTTCAAGCCGCGTTTCAGGTCGTCGATCAAATCATCCACATCTTCTAAGCCTATCGATAAACGCATCGTACCTTCAGTAATTCCCGAAGCAGCGAGTTGATCATCCGGTACCCGGAAGTGAGTGGTTGATGCGGGATGAATGACCAGTGATTTGGCATCGCCAACATTCGCCAGATGCGAGAATACGGATAGTGCTTCGACAAAGCGTCGACCTGCAGCACGATCACCTTTAAGCGCAAAAGAAAATACCGCACCACAGCCTTTGGGAAGCAAACGTTTTGCTAAAGCATAATCGGGATGTTCAGGCAGCTCAGGATATGAAACTGAAGCAATCGCTGGTTGCGATACAAGAAATTCTACGATCTTGCGAGCATTAGCGACATGACGATCCATGCGTAAGCTGAGTGTTTCTATGCCTTGCAAAATGGCGAACGCATTATGAGGACTCATCACAGCACCAAAGTCACGCAAGCCTTCGCGTCGTGCGCGCAAAGAAAATGCACCGACTGTGGATTCTTCGGCAAAGACCATGCCATGAAAACCATCATACGGTTCGCATAGCTCAGCGAAGCGACCCGTTTTTTCATACGAGGCTTGCCAATCGAAGGTGCCACCATCCACTAACAAACCACCAATTGCAGTGCCATGCCCGCACAAAAATTTAGTGGCGGAGTGATAGATTAAATCAGCACCGTGGTCGAGAGGTTTGAGTAAGTAAGGAGTAGTAAAGGTGGAATCCACCATTAATGGCAAATGATTGTCGTGTGCGATTTGTGAAACGGCTTCGATATCCAATACGTCTAGTCCGGGATTACCCAAGGTTTCTGCAAATAAGACCTTAGTGTTCGGTCGAATATTAGCTCGCCATGCGTTCATGTCGCGGGGGTCAATGAAGGTCGTCTCAATCCCGAATCGTTTCATCGTATAGCCGAGCAGATTTTGCGAGCCGCCATACAGCGCGCGTGAAGCGAGTACGTGTGAGCCAGCACCAGCGATAGTGGCTAAGCCAAGATGCAAGGCCGCTTGTCCACTAGCGACGGCAATGCCAGCCACGCCACCCTCGAGAGCGGCGATGCGCTCTTCCAAAACGGCATTGGTTGGGTTCGAAATGCGCGAATACACATGGCCTGATCTCTCCATGTTAAATAGCGAGGCGGCATGATCTGAATCACGAAACACAAACGAAGTCGATAAGTAGATCGGGGTTGCCCGCGCACCGGTCGTTGGGTCGGGGGTGCTGCCTGCGTGCAATGACAAGGTATCAAAGCCGGGATATCGTGGTTCGCTCATGGCTACTATCTCAGGGAGTTGCTAGGAAAGGTCTGCAAAAAGGTGCGGATTATGGCGCGCCAGCATGGTTACTTAAGCGACGGCTAGCTCAATGTAAAAAGAATTATAGGCTGACTCCCCCAGCGCCCCCATCACTTCAGCGCGGGCTCTGGCTTTTTTGCTAAGCCTAGGCTACAGTCCTTGCATAAAAATAGTCATGGGGGAAGCAATGAAAGTTTCCGAAATTTTGAAGCTGAAGGGCAATATTCTCTTTACGGTCACTCCGGAAACGCTATTGTTAGATGCCATTGATACCCTAGCCGAAAAAGATATTGGATCACTCGTGGTGATGAAGAGTGGTGCCTTGGTCGGTATGCTTAGCTTTCGAGAAGTCATGCAAGCAGTCCATGCGAGCCGTGGAAATATTACAGGCACGGTCGGTGATTACATGGATCGCGATATGTTTACGATAGCGCCAGATACCGATGTGAACGATATACGTCGTATGATGTTGGAACATCATGCGCGCTATGTTCCTGTAGTAGATGGAACGATGCTGATGGGCGTGATGTCGTTTTATGATGTCGCTAAAGCAGTTTTTGAAGAGCAAAATTTTGAAAACAAAATGCTCAAAGCCTATATTCGTGACTGGCCATCCGAGTCAGAAAAAGAAGGGTAGCCTAACGTGAAATCAGGGCAGTTCTCTTTATTGGGGCAGGCACGGTTCGGCCCTTTTTTTGGCGCTCAATTTTTGGGTGCTTTCAACGATAACTTGTTCAAGACGGCATTAGTCACCGTCATTACCTTTGATGCGGCGTCATGGACATCCATGAATGTCGGGCTACTGAATAATTTAATTGCCGGTTTGTTTATTTTGCCTTTCGTCTTGGCATCCGCTACGGCCGGTCAATTGGCTGACAAATTTGACAAGGCCCGCTTGATGCGCATCATCAAGCTCATCGAAATTTCAATCATGTTGGTGGCAGCGGTAGGCTGGTATATGCATTCACTCTGGATATTAATTCTTGCCGTTGTGGGTATGGGTTTGCATTCGGCGTTGTTTGGCCCGGTTAAGCACTCCTATCTTCCGCAGCATCTTGAAGTGAGCGAATTAGTTGGTGGTAATGGCATGGTTCAGATGGGTACCTTTGTCGGCATTCTGACTGGACAGCTGATAGGGGCATCGCTGGTCAGCTGGGGCCCGATTGGTGTACACGTAATCATTTGGTCGACCGTTGTGGTGGCAGTTCTAGGTTTATTGTTTACGCTGTTTGTGCCGCATACACCGGCGCCCGAACCTGAACTCGTTATTAGTCGAAATCCTTTTCCTGAGATGGCGAGTAATCTTAAATTTGCTGCAAGTCATAGCGATGTGTTCATTGCTATGCTGGCGAATTCTTGGTTCTGGTTTTTTGGTGCGATGTTGCTCGCGCAATTTCCTGTCTTTGCGCGCGATGTGTTGCATGGAGAGCCGGAGATCTTTGCCTTATTACTCACCGCGTTTTCATTAGGTATAGGTGCTGGTTCGCTCATGTGCGAACGTTTGTCGGCACGCATTGTGCAGTTAGGATTGGTTCCGCTCGGTGCTCTCGGATTATCTGTATTTGGTATCGATTTATATTTTGCAGGAAGTCAGGCCATGCCTGCGTCGCTCAGTGCAGCTGATCTGATTCTCGGCGAGTATTTCCGAATTTTTATGGATTGCCTGTTGATAGGGTTGTTTGGCGGGTTGTACGTGGTACCACTATTTGCGCTCATCCAGACACGAGCTGAGCGTTCGCATTTGTCACGCATTATTGGTGGGATGAATATTCTGAATGCCATTTTTATGGTGTCAGCGGCGCTTATCGCGATGCTGCTGTTGAGCGCTGGATTGTCGGTGGTTGATATTTTCGGGTTCACTGCGATTCTTAATGCGGTGCTGCTAGTGGTCCTGTGCATAAAGCAACCAGAATATGCGCGTGCCTTTGTCTCTTGGCTGGTGGGTCTGGTAAAGAAGCGCCCGCTGGTAGAATGACGTTTTTGGCGGGTCTTTCTGACCGTTCTGACTCGCCCACTCCACTTTCATTGATCTCATCATGTCCGGTAATACGATAGGCAAGCTTTTTTGCGTGACCACTTTTGGCGAATCTCATGGCCCAGCGATAGGCTGCGTGGTCGATGGATGTCCTCCGGGCATGCCGTTATCTGAAACGGATATTCAGCCTGAACTTGATCGTCGCAAACCCGGAACCTCGCGCCACGTTACTCAGCGTAAGGAATCCGATACGGTAGAAATTCTTTCGGGCGTGTATGAAGGTAAAACGACCGGCACCCCCATTGCACTTCTCATTCGAAATGAAGATCAGCGCAGCCAGGATTACGGCAATATTGTTGATCGCTTTCGACCCGGCCATGCTGATTACACCTACTGGCATAAATATGGCATTCGCGATCCGCGCGGTGGCGGTCGTTCCTCTGCACGCTTAACAGCACCAGTGGTAGGTGCCGCGGCCATAGCTAAAAAATGGCTGCATACGCACTATGGAACCACCTTTCACGGCCACATGAGTCAATTGGGTGATATCGCTATCCCGTTTCAATCTTGGGATCACGTTCACAACAATCCTTTTTTTGCGGCTAACGCTGACATCATTCCTCAGCTTGAGGCCTATATGGATGAGTTGCGCAAATCAGGTGATTCTTGCGGTGCTAGGATTGATGTGGAAGCGCATCACGTTCCGGCCGGCTGGGGTCAGCCTTTGTTCGATAAACTGGATGCCGATATTGCTTACGCCATGATGGGTATCAATGCGGTGAAGGGTGTTGAGATCGGTGCCGGATTTCGTTCGATCACGCATAAAGGTAGCGAACACGGCGATGAAATCACACCGACCGGTTTTGTGGGTAACAACGCCGGTGGTGTATTGGGTGGCATTTCATCGGGTCAGGACGTCACCGTTTCTATCGCTATCAAACCAACCTCGAGTATTCGCACTCCTCGTAAATCTATCGATCGTGATGGTAACCCTGTGACGGTTGAAACTTTTGGACGACATGATCCTTGCGTCGGTATACGCGCTACGCCTATCGCTGAAGCTATGTTAGCGCTGGTGCTGATGGATCACGCATTGCGGCATCGTGCACAGTGCGGTGATGTGAAGCCGGAGTAGTGTCAGCCGCATCACGACCAGCGCAGTCCCTCAATTTTGCGCTGTTTTTCTTTGCTTACTACGGCTACGTCGGTGTTTTCTCACCATATGCCAGCTTGTACTTCGCCGATCGAGGATTATCTGCCACGCAAATTGGCATCTTGATGTCATTGATGCAGGTGATGCGTATTTTTGGCCCGAATGTATGGGGCTGGGTGGCGGATCAATCGCGTCGTCGGGTATTGGTTCTACGCTTAACCTCAGTCGCTGCAGCCCTCACTTTTTGCGGTATGTTTGTCGGTCAGACATTCGTATTTTTCTTCGCGCTGATGGTCACAGTAAATTTATTTACTAGCGCCCAGGGGCCGATCTCTGAAGCCTTAATGTTGTCGTCCATGCGTGGTGATTTGACTCACTATGGCCGCGTGCGTTTGTGGGGGTCGGTAGGCTTTATCGTATTGGTGACGGTATCGGGGTATGCGTTGGATTGGCAGGGTATTGAACTGATGCCTTGGATAGCGCTGCTGATGCTAGTGATGGTGACTAGCGTGACCTTCAGTCTGCATGAAGAGCCACCAACACAGCATGCTCAGCCATCGAATTCTGTTCGTGAATTGTTATCGCGTAAATCAGTAGTATCTTTTTTCGCATCGACATTTTTGATGATCGCCGCCCACTCATCTCTGTATGTGTATTACTCGTTGTATTTGTCTGACATGGGTTACAGCAAGACTGTGATTGGGCTGATGTGGTCGTTGGGCGTGATTGCCGAAATTTTGTTTTTCTTTTATCAGGCGCCATTGTTTCGACGCTTTGGTGTGCGCAAACTCATGCTATTTAGTTTAGCAATCGCAGTGGTTCGTTTTCTGATGATAGGTTGGGGCGCGCAATCGCTTGCGATTCTGTTAGTGGCGCAGGTGCTGCATGCGGCTACTTTTGGGGTGCATCATTCAGCCTCGGTGGCGACCTTGCAGCGCTGGTTTGCTGGATCGTTGCAAGCACGCGGTCAGGCGCTTTTTATCAGTATTTCCTACGGTCTTGGTGGTACGGTGGGCGGCTTGCTGCTATCGGCCTGTTGGGATACATTTGGCGCCCGTTGGGTCTACGTGTTAGCGGCTATCATGTCTTTGCTAGGTTTGTTTGCGGCTCAATTAAGCTATCGATGGCAAGACGAAGAAGCACAGGCGTGAGCTGACAAACTGTTTTATCGGAATTTTTATGCGAAACAAAACCACCATGCAAATCATACGTACTGTTCTCATTACGGGAGTAATTTTATTTCCGCTGAGTGCCTGTCAGACCGTCAAAACAACGCAAGCGGGTGCGGTCGGTGTCGATCGTCAGCAGCGCATGTCTGTGTCGGCTCAGTCCATAGAGCAGAGCGCCAACAAGCAATATGGGCAGCTGATGGCTGATGCGAATAAAAAAGACAAACTTAATTCAGATACCGCGCAGTATGAGCGCGTAAAAAAAATCGCAGACAAACTGATTCAACAGACACCTTCATTCCGCCCTGATGCGCTGAATTGGAAATGGGAAGTCAACGTACTGACCTCGGGTGAGGTGAATGCCTGGTGTATGCCAGGCGGCAAAATCGCTGTGTATAGTGGCCTCATTGAAAAACTCAAAATCACTGATGATGAATTGGCTGCAGTGATGGGCCATGAAATTGCCCATGCATTACGCGAGCACTCGCGCGAACGCGCTTCCGAGCAGACCGTCGCTAATGTGGGAATTACGATTCTTGCTACGGTAGCGGGTTTGGGACAGCTGGGTCAAAAAGGCATGGAATACGCCTATCAAGGTTTGCTCGGTTTGCCCAATTCACGCGAACATGAAACCGAGGCTGATCGTATCGGCGTTGAGCTGGCCGCGCGGGCTGGCTACGACCCCAGAGCCGCAATCACTCTCTGGGAAAAAATGGGCCAAGTCGGTGGCAACGAGCCGCCAAAATTCATGTCGACGCATCCACCGCGTGCAGATCGCGTCAAAGACCTGACCCGCTATTCTAAAAAAGTACTTCCTCTGTACGAGCAATCCAAAGCCCGCGGTTAATCACTAACGCGGGATTTCAGCCCAAATTAGCAGGAACGGCGGGTTCAAAGGCCAGAAAGTGCGGGACGGTATGGCATAATTTAGGGCTATTTACCCTCTACCGGCGCGCTTTTAGCGCAATCTCGCCATGGCACAAACTCTCTACGACAAACTCTGGCAATCCCATGTGGTGCATACCGCTGAAGATGGCACGTCCATCCTCTACATTGACCGCCATCTGATTCACGAAGTCACCAGCCCTCAGGCCTTCGAAGGTTTGAAGCTGGCGCATCGCAAGCCTTGGCGCAATGCCGCCAATTTGGTGGTGGCTGATCACAATGTCCCAACTACGCATCGTTCAGAAGGTATTTCTGATCCGATTTCGCGCTTGCAGGTGGAGACTCTGGATCACAATGCCAAAGAATACGGTCTCACCTATTTCAATATGAATGACCGGCGTCAGGGCATAGTGCACGTAATCGGTCCTGAGCAAGGGGCAACCTTACCCGGCATGACAGTCGTGTGCGGCGATTCGCATACCTCCACCCACGGTGCGTTTGCGTGTCTAGCACATGGCATTGGTACCTCAGAAGTTGAGCACGTGCTTGCAACGCAGACCTTGCTGGCAAAAAAATCTAAAGCTATGTTGGTGCAAGTCGATGGCAAGCTGGGCACTGGAGTAACGGCTAAAGATATTGTGCTGGCCATCATTGGCAAGATAGGTACCGCAGGGGGTACTGGCTATGCCATCGAATTCGCAGGTTCAGCGATCCGTGGATTGTCGATGGAAGGTCGCATGACTGTTTGTAATATGGCGATTGAAGCGGGTGCGCGCGCTGGCATGATCGCTGTTGACGACACGACGATTAACTATGTAAAAGGACGCCCATTTTCACCGGTGGGTCCGCACTGGGATCAGGCAGTAGCGTATTGGCGCACACTGCATTCCGACCCAGAAGCAAAATTCGATGCGGTGGTAACGATTGATGCTGCCACTATTTTGCCGCAAGTCACCTGGGGTACATCGCCTGAAATGGTGTTGCCTATCGATGCTCGCGTACCCGATCCTGATAAAGAAAAAGACCCAGCACGTCGCGATGCGATTGAAAAAGCTTTGGTCTACATGGGACTCAAGCCAAATACACCTATCGCAGATATTCGCATCGACAAAGTCTTTATTGGTTCATGCACCAACTCACGTATTGAAGATTTGCGCGCCGCCGCCGCTGTTGTGCGCGGTAAGCATCGCGCATCCAATGTGAGCTTAGCGATGGTGGTACCGGGATCGGGTTTGGTGAAAGAGCAGGCTGAGCGTGAAGGCTTGGACAAAATTTTCCGTGATGCGGGTTTTGAATGGCGTGAGCCCGGTTGCTCTATGTGTTTGGCGATGAACGCAGATCGCCTTGAGCCGGGTGAGCGTTGCGCATCAACGTCCAACCGCAATTTCGAAGGCCGTCAGGGTGCAGGCGGGCGTACTCATCTGGTGAGTCCTGCGATGGCTGCTGCTGCTGGAGTTGCCGGACACTTTGTTGATGTTCGTAGTCTGTAAAGGAATAGGCGACATGAAAAAAACGACGCTTCTGTTGGGCCTGATTTTTTTCTTACTGACAGGTTGCAACACCATTCACGGCATCGGCAAAGATTTTGAAAAGCTGGGCGATAAAATTCAAGACGCGAGCAAAAAATAACATCATGAATAAATTTACTGTACTGGATGGGCTGGTAGCGCCATTAGATCGAGCCAATGTAGACACCGACGCCATCATTCCTAAGCAATTTCTTAAGTCAATCAAACGTACTGGTTTTGGCCCGAATCTGTTTGATGAGTGGCGCTATCTCGATCATGGCGAACCCGGCATGGATAACAGCAAGCGTCCATTGAATCCTGATTTCGTGCTGAACCAAGCGCGCTATCAAGGCGCATCGATTCTTTTGGCGCGCAAAAATTTTGGTTGCGGTTCATCGCGTGAGCATGCGCCGTGGGCTTTGGATCAGTATGGCTTTCGGGCAGTCATTGCGCCGAGCTTTGCCGATATTTTTTTCAATAACTGCTTTAAAAATGGTTTGCTGCCGATTCGACTGACAGAAACCGAAGTTGATCAATTATTCAATGAAGTCAAAGCGTTTCCAAGTTTCAGGTTAGTGGTAGATCTGGAAAAGCAAACCGTATCGACATCGAATAGTAGTTCTGTTTTCCATTTTG
>JBEGSP010000184.1:0-11472 GCA_041179845.1 Pseudomonadota bacterium | reverse complement strand
TTTTTATGGCGATTAAATGATGTGCGGAATGATACGCACGAGCAGACGCAGATCATCACCAACCGATTGAACTTCATGAAACTGCAATTTTACGCGCGACGATAACTCGCTCAACTCAGGCAAATTGGCCATACCCTGCGCTGGGCCTAAAAGACAAGGCGCCATGTAGATCAATAATTCATCAACGCAGCCCGCACGCAATAACGAACCATTTAATTTGAATCCCGCCTCTACATGCAACTCATTAATCTCACGCTGACCTAATTCCTGCATCAACGCGTGCAAATCGACCTTACCTGCATTCGATGGCAAATGAATGATCTCAGCACCACGCGCAATCAACTCCGCTTCGCGTGCATCATCACGCTGCGCACTGACTATCCAAGTACCACCACCTTCCAGCACACGAGCAGAAGGACTAATCTGCAATTGACTGTCGAGCACAATGCGGCGTGGCTGACGGGGTGTACTGACGGCGCGTACGGTTAATTGAGGATCATCCTCCTGCACGGTACCCATGCCCGTGAGAATGGCGCAAGCACGTGCGCGCCAGGCATGACCATCAGCACGCGCTGGCTCTGAAGTAATCCATTGACTGACTCCATTCAACAGCGCAGTTCCTCCATCAAGGCTGGCAGCGATTTTCATGCGCACCCAAGGTCGGCCGCGCTGCATGCGTGAAAAAAAACCGATATTCATTTCACGCGCTAGCTCAGCCAATACACCCACCTCGGTGAGTATTCCCGCCGAGCTGAGTCGCGCCAGACCTTGGCCGGCGACCAGTGGATTCGGATCTTCAATGGCGGCAACCACACGTGCAACACCTGCTTGAATCAATGCATCTGTACAAGGTGGAGTACGCCCATGATGGCTGCATGGCTCGAGCGTCACGTACACAGTGGCACCACGAACATCGACACCACGCGCTGCCGCATCACGCAAAGCAGCGACTTCGGCATGTGCTTGGCCCGCAGGCCGCGTATGACCCTGAGATACCACGACGCCGTCTTTAACGATCACGCATCCAACGCGCGGATTAGGGCTGGTGATGAAAAGACCCAGCTCCGCCTGCTTTAGGGCGAGCTGCATGCCTTCAATGTCATTAGTAATTTTCACGGGATGGCGAATTCAGGATGTATGCACAGAATACCTGCGTAAGCCGCTGGCGCGGCAGTGCCCTCATTTTAGCAAGTACTGCTGTCCTTAACAGGATCGCATACGCGAATACGACCTAGAAAACTAATAATAATCTTAAGACGCTGTGCACTGACCGAAAAAGTGAATGACCCAATTTGCGGAATTTGGCTGCTGGCTGCGCTGCGCGGATGTCCGCTACTATCAAACGCAAGATATGACTTTTTACTGTCGCGTAGATTTGCTTCTACTACTAATCCCTTAGTATCAACTTGACTGCGATGCAGCAGTAAATCACCTGAATCAAAACGTTGATTATTATTCGCATCGATCAGCACCAACCAACCTTTCCCCCAATCCTTAGCATTTACTGGAATTACATCAACACGCCAGCGATGTCGAATAGCTTCAGCTCGTGCTAATAAAATAGCTGTTCGAAATTCACCCATCGCCGTAGATACACGTGAACGATCAACCACAGAACGAAAATTCGATAATGTCATAAACAATAAAATCGCTGCGATCACCAGCGTTGCAAGATACTCAACCATGCTAAAACCTAATCGCGCATTCCGTCGCTGGAGATTAAAGATTCGTCGTTCGTATCCAATACTTAGCAATAGCTTAGTCATTTAAACGCTCTCTCCAAGCTAGTTGGCGCAACTGTCGCTGACACGGATCAATTGACGTCTCCGAACACAACGTAATCACATAATCAGCCTGTGCAACAAATTGCGTGGTCGCAAACAAGCCAATTCCCGTTGCTGTAATTCGAACAATACCTTCATACTGATTAACATTAATGACTTCAAGTTGATACTCAGGTGGTGATTTTGATTGCATTCGTCCACCAGAAAGAAAACTGTCCCCTGTTACGCTGCCGAATTCATACACAACGTCCTTACTCGACAACGACAGTGGATCATCCATGATGTTCAGATGCTGGTTCGCATCGTGTAATGCCGCCTCTGCAGCTTCACTGGCAATCGATCGATCGACATACCCCGCAGCGAGGATACGAAAATCATGGCCCAATCGTAGCGTGGCCAGCGATATCACTAGCAAAATCGCTGTTAGCAAAATACAAGGCAGCAATATAAAACCGCGACAGCCATACTCGGGTCGCAAACAGTTAGGCAGTTGATGTTTCGTAGTCACGCGACGTAGCAAGACTACTACTGATTACGCTTACTTTGCAGCGGGCTAGATTGATGATTCAATGTTACGTGATTACGCAAAAAAACCACCCTATCGAACACTCGACTCAAGCGCTTTTTTTGTGTGGCTGGGAAATCTGCTAACAACAAATGCGTACCAGGATCTTTGAGGGCGTAAGTATCTGAATAAAAATGCCCGAACAGATCGAGCGAATCAGGTGGCGCTTGATCCATTAACTCAGTCTCCGCCTGCATGATTAATGCAATATGAACTGCAACGACATGGCGCCAGACGCTGCCTTCGGATTCTCCGGCAGCAGTTTCTTTTTGGTTGATCGTCGTGGCATTAACGAATTGATTCGGCAAACCGTCGTTGTCTGTATCTAGTCCATAAAGAAATTGAAGTGTGACGACTCCGCTGGCAAGCGATTGCGAATCCCATTGATCAACACCGCGATATTTACAGCGGAAATCACCGGCGACATTCGTACCCCGCACCAGATAAAAAATACTCCATCCACGATCGACTCCATCCAACGACTTGTGGGGCACAGTAAATCCTGCGCAATTATCCAAAATTATTTTGTTATCAATACTCGAGCTGGAAAAATGAATCGCAAGCACATCACTGCCATGAAACCCTACGCCTGTCGTCACACTGATGTCTTCAGCGGTACCACTAATGACGGCGTTATCCAAACCCCGTAGCGAAATTACAGAATCCTCAACCGGATCGGGAAGATCAAAGGGATCGTTGTGACCAGCTTGCTGTATAGCGCGTGCCATGTGATCAAGCAAATAATGCGCATCCTGCTCGATCACAAAAATTTGTTCTTGCCTAAAATGTGTCACCACTGCTGCGCGCACAACTCGGGCAAGTGGCAGCAAAATGACTAACCCCAGACCGATAGCGATCAACATGTCCAGCATCGCCATTCCGAGAATGTTCTTTTTCATGGAAGGATGCCGACGTTAAGCACAATCGATGGATAAAAATTGACCGAACCTCGACGATCTGGCCATCCCAGTTTGAGTACCCAAGGTGATGATTCATCCTCCAGTGAAGGACATGACCATTGAAATACGGTTGATTCCCACGTCTTGCCATCGCGACATAGCACAACACGTCCATCAGACAAATTAGACTCAAAGCGCCGACGCCAATGCCACAGGTAAAAGTCAGTTGCATCGCTTGCCGTGCACGATGCCTGATAACAATCTATTGGAGTAGTTAGATGTTGAATTCGAACCAAAAAATTCGGCGATGAGCCTGATAGCGACTGCGCTCCACCCGCTCTAAGCCAAGCGGCCATCTCAACACCATAACGTCTGCCGGTATGCTCCTTTACCGCAGCACGAATGACTACCTGCGCATGACTCGTAATGAACGCCATAGCCAACGTACTCGTCGTGATCACGACCAACGAGACCATGACTTCCATGAGAGCGAAACCTGTCGCGTAATATTGACCGATCACGGCTGAGAGAAAAAATCAAATCAAGAATGTGATCTGATAGAAAACGCAGCACAAGCTAAGTTAGTTTATTTCCAACAAACTCAACGGTCGTGCTGATTTTTGATTATTGGTTCGGTCACCAATAAATTTTGAGGGGATTATTTTCTAGCGATTAAAGATATGAAGCGATTACTTAGGGAGTGAATCTTTACGTTTATTTGCCGCTGCGCGTTCTAGGTCAACTTCATCAATCGCATCCCTGAATTCGGCCACATCTTCAAAGCTACGGTAGACCGAAGCAAACCGTATATAGGCAATTTTGTCCAAGCGCTTTAATTCACGCATCACCAGCTCGCCAATTTGGCCCGACAAAATTTCTCGCTCACCTGAAGAGAGTAATTTTTCTTCAATCCGATGAATCGCTGTATCCACAGCATCGGCTGACACTGGACGCTTTCGGAGTGCCAGCATCAAACTCGCACGGAGCTTGGCTGGCTCAAATTCAGTGCGACTACCGTTCTTTTTAACGATGACAGGCATCGCCAATTCAATCCGCTCATATGTCGTAAAGCGTTTGTCGCAATCATTGCAACGACGACGACGACGGATGCTGTCCCCTTCATCCGACGTCCGGGTATCCAGCACTTGTAAATCTTCATTCTGGCAATAGGGACAACGCACGGGAACAGCCTCCTTAAACAATCAACCTTGATACACAGGAAATGCATCCGTCAATTTCTTAACCTCAGCCCTTACTCGCGCAAGATTGGCTTCATCATGCGGGTTATCCAGCACGTCAGCGATCAACTGACCCACCTTGGTCGCTTCGGCCACACCAAAACCACGCGTAGTCATCGCGGGACTACCTAAACGAATGCCAGAGGTTACAAACGGTTTTTCAGGATCATTAGGAATACCATTTTTATTGCAGGTAATGTGTGCCAAACCGAGCACTGCTTCAGCTTCTTTACCGGTCATTTTTTTAGCGCGCAGATCAACCAGCATCACATGCGACTCAGTGCGCCCGGAGACTATTCGTAATCCACGTTGAATCAGCGATTTGGCCAATGCATCGGCATTTTTTATCACCTGCTCTTGATACAACTTGAACTCGGGGGACAGCGCCTCTTGAAACGCCACCGCCTTAGCCGCGATTACATGCATCAACGGACCGCCCTGCAAACCAGGAAAAATAGCGCTGTTAATTTTCTTGGCGATGTCTTCGTCATTCATCAAAATGATGCCGCCGCGCGGACCACGCAGACTTTTATGGGTGGTCGATGTCACCACATGCGCATGCTTAATCGGATTGGGGTAAACACCCGCAGCAATCAAACCCGAGTAATGCGCCATATCCACCAACAGGTAAGCACCAATATCTTTGGCTACTTTGGCAAAAAATTCCCAGTCAATGCGAAGTGAATAGGCCGAAGCACCGGCAATAATTAATTTAGGCTTTTTTTCATGCGCTAATTTTTCCATTTGCGCGTAATCGATTTCTTCTTTGTCATTCAGGCCATACGAAATCACATTGAACCATTTGCCCGACATGTTTAATGCCATACCGTGCGTCAAGTGCCCGCCTTCGGCTAAGGACATACCCATGATGGTGTCACCGGGATTAAGTAGGGCCAAAAATACCGCTTGATTCGCTTGTGAACCAGAATTCGCCTGCACATTGGCGAAATTAGCTCCGTAGATTTTTTTCAGACGTTCAATCGCTAACGATTCAGCGATATCGACAAATTCGCAACCACCGTAGTAACGCTTGCCCGGATATCCCTCGGCGTATTTGTTGGTTAGCTGTGAGCCCTGCGCTTCCATAACAGCTGGTGAGGCATAGTTTTCAGAGGCAATCAGCTCGATGTGGTCTTGCTGACGCTGATTTTCTTTCTGTATGGCCGACCATAGTTCAGGGTCAGTGTGAGCGATCGTATGATCTCTGGAAAACATTAGGCAACTCCAATCATCAGAAATAGTGTGAGGTTAAATCGTATGAGGTATCAGCGGAAGAAACCGGTGCCGCCTTACTTAAGGTCCCTCAGGCATACCAGCCCTAGGACTGAATTTAGCTTATGTGCTCGGGTGCTTTGGGGTTAAAGCCAACTATCTGAATCTCCCACGATACGCAGAGCGGCTGTCGCACCCGACAAAATGTGACGAAATTTTAGAGGACGCATGGTTTTTGGGCAAGAACAGCTCGCCGTCAGCTGTGGCGTTTGGGCTAAAATGAGGCGGTTTCCCGTTCATTCGAAAAAATCTTCTTACAAAGGGAACTGATGATCGTTTTAATCACTGGCGCAAGCTCTGGGTTTGGCGCCGAAATGGCCCGTAAATTTGCTTCCCACGGTCACCGTGTCATCGCGGCGGCCCGACGCACCGATCGACTGTCTGCGCTAGCGTCAGAACTGGGCAATAACGTACTGCCCGTTGAGCTCGACGTCACCAATAAAACCTCCATAGATCACGCCTTAGCATCGCTTCCTGCCGACTGGCAAACCATTGATGTACTGATTAACAATGCTGGGCTTGCGTTGGGACTAGAAGCGGCACATGAAGCGCATCTCGACGACTGGGACAACATGATAGACACCAATTGCCGTGGCTTGGTGACGGTGACTCGTGCTGTATTACCAGGCATGGTGGCACGCGGGTCGGGCATCGTCATCAATATTGGTTCGGTGGCTGGTGCCTATCCTTATCCCGGCGGCAACGTTTACGGCGCCACCAAAGCCTTTGTTGATCAATTTACCTTGAACCTGCGCGCTGATTTGGTAGGCACTGGTGTACGAGCCACGAATATCGCTCCTGGACTGGCTGGAGGCACTGAATTTTCTAATGTGCGATTCAAAGGTAATGATGAAGCCGCCGCCAAGGTCTATCAAGGCACCGTACCACTTAATGCCGGCGATGTCGCCGAAGCCGCTTACTGGGTCTGCACGTTACCGCCGCATGTGAACATCAACGGTATAGAAATGATGGCTACCTGCCAGGGCTTTGCTCCTTTCACGATTAAGCGCAATAGCTAATGCTTAGTGAGTTCCACTGGCCGCTTAGGGTGTATTACGAAGATACCGATACCGGCGGTGTGGTGTACTACGCCAATTATTTAAAATTTTTTGAACGTGCACGATCAGAATGGTTGCGTCACGCTGGTATTGCCCAACAGGTGCTAACGGAACAAGAACATGTCATGTTTGTAGTAAAAAATGCGACCATCGATTACCATTTGCCAGCGAAATTAGATGATCAATTGGAGATCAGTGTTCGGGTAGAAAAATTAGGCAAGGCTTCAGTGAATTTTCATCAAGAAGCTTGGCGACAAAACAACGATGCGCGCGAGTTATTGTGTCATGGCCGCATCCGAGTGGGATGCGTTCATGCGGTTTCTTTACGCCCGACACCCATACCCTCAGACGTACTAAAAAAAATCGATCAGCTCAGTGCGCTCCGTGCAAGTTAAAACCGTACTGATAATAATTAAACTAACCTCCTTCACACCACTATGACTGTTACACAAGACCTTTCATTTTTCGGGATGATCAGCAACGCATCCCTGCTGGTGCAGTTAGTGATGGCCCTGCTATTGCTGATATCAGCGATGAGCTGGACCTACATCTTTCGCAAGATGTTCACCATTCGCAGTGCGATTGCACGCACCACTGAATTTGAAACCATCTTTTGGTCGGGTGCTAATTTAAATAATTTATATGAAGACGTCACCTCAGGCCGTCGTCAACGCAATGGTCAATCAGGCGCACTAGAAAGAATTTTCGAAGCTGGCATGGAGGAATACCGCAAAGCGCGCCAAACCTTTACAGGTAAAGATATTGATGTGAGTGCCTTGCTTGATGGTGCGCGACGCGCTATGCGAGCAGCCTATCAGCGTGAAATGGACGCGCTCGAATCGCATCTGGCTTTTCTGGCCTCCGTCGGATCGGTCTCGCCTTACATAGGATTGTTTGGCACAGTCTGGGGCATCATGAATTCATTTCGTGGTCTGGCGAATGTACAGCAAGCGACACTGGCCTCCGTTGCACCCGGCATTGCCGAAGCGTTGGTAGCGACCGCCATCGGCCTGTTTGCTGCAATCCCCGCGGTAGTAGCTTTTAATCGCTATTCACATGACATCGATAGATTAGCTATTCGCTTCGAAAGCTTCATCGAAGAGTTTTCTAACATTCTCAACCGACAGGCTCGCTAATGGCACACAGCTCAAGCCTGCGCGGCGGACGCACTCGCAAATTTAAGGCAGAAATCAACGTCGTTCCTTATATCGACGTGATGTTAGTGCTACTGGTTATTTTTATGGTGGTCGCGCCTTTATCAACGCCCAGCATGATTAATCTGCCCAAAGCAGGTAAATCAAACCAGCCCCCTACTGAGTATTTAGAAATCGAACTCAAACCCGACGGTTCAGCCACCGTCGGCATACATGGCAAAAAAAACCAAACCACTCGTAAGCGCGAAGAACTTGGCATGCGTTTGCAAGAGCTGCATGAAAAATACCCAGAGCTGCCGCTGATGATTTCGGCAGACAAAGATATTAAATACGACGAAGTAGTACAAACTATTTCGCAGGCCAACAAAACCGGCATAGGTCGAGTCGGTCTCTCCACCCGTTGAGAAAGTTTTGAACAGCGCCACCAGCCATTACCTTATTCCGGCCGAACCCGGCCGTGGACGAGCACTGGCACTCGCCGTACTCGTGCATTTTTTGCTGCTGGTTTTTTTGTGGTTTGGCGTTTCCTGGCAAAGTGATACACCCACCGAAGTCGAAGCAGAAATCTGGAGCCCCGTTGCGCGCGAAGCTGCTCCACCGCCACCACTTCCGGTAGCTAAACCCATTCAAGAACCACCCAAACCGGTAGCAGCGGTGACACCACCTACACCGCCAGCACCCGTCGTCCAGCCTGAACCGGTGCAGCAAAAACTCGCTGAGCCAGACATCGCGCTCGAAAAAGAAAAAAAACGTAAGCAAGAAAAAGAAGACGCTGAGCGCTTGAAAAAAGAAAAGCTCGCCGAGAAAAAAGCGCTTGAAGAAGAGCAAAAGCGAAAAAAAATAGCTGATGCAGAAGAAAAACAAAATGAAAAGAAAAAACAAGCTGAGCTAGAAAAGAAAAAACTGGCGGAAGATAAAAAACAAAAAGAAGAAGCGGCCGCTGAAGAAAAGAAAAAAATAGCTGAAGAACAGCAACGCAAACAAGAAGAAGCCGCTGCCGCAGAGCAACGCGCTCGCAAACGTCGAGAAGAAATACAACGGCTAAATCAACTGGCCGGTGATGGTGGTGCAGGTGATGCAGAAAAATCGCAAGGCCCCAGAGGAGACAATAGCTACGCTCGCAAGGTGGCAGGATTAATAAAATCGCATACAATCCTTCCGCAGAACGATATTGCAGGTAACCCAGCTGTCGAGTTCCTTATAGAGCTGCAACCAGATGGTGGGCTACGTGGTGAGCCCAAAATGACAAAATCATCCGGCATAGCAGCGTTTGATCAGGCTGTGAAACGTGCGATTGAAAAATCGACGCCTTTCCCACCCGATCCATCGACGGGCAAAGTACCTGCAAGCATCAACATCACTCATCGACTGAAGGACAGTGATACGCGATGAAAAGATATTTCTTGAAGCTTATTGCCATAGCCAGTCTAGTGGCGGTCATGCCCTATGCACAGGCACAGCTCAAGGTCGACATTTCAGGGGTCGGCGCTAACCAGATACCTATCAGTATCGCCAGCTTTGCCGATGAGCCGATTACGGGTCACTCTATCAGCGGCATCATTCGCGCCGATCTGCAGCGCAGCGGACTATTCAAAATAATCGAGGCTTCCGAGATTCTCAGTGAAACGGCGCCGGTTAATTTAGCGAGCTGGAAAGCCAAAGGCGCTGATGCACTGGTCACCGGTAGCGTTGTTAAACACTCCGACGACCGTATTGAATTACGCTATAAGCTCGCTGATACCGTGCGTACCGTCGATCTAGCTGTGCATAGCGTCAGCACACAATCGCAGTTTGCGCGTCTGGCCGCGCACAAGATCGCCGACGATATTTTCGAGAAGCTCACCGGTATCCGTGGCGCCTTTGCGACTCGCATTGCGTACGTCAGCCGATCTGCTGGTGAATACCGACTCGAAGTGGCGGATTCCGATGGTGAAAGCGCATTCGTTGCCCTGCGTTCCAGCGAGCCCATTATTTCGCCCACTTGGTCTCCCGACGGTACAAAATTAGCCTACGTTTCGTTTGAACTTAAAAAGCCCGTGGTCTATGTTCAAGACTTAGCCAATCGCCGTCGTATCGTCGCTGCTAATTTCAAAGGGAGTAATTCCGCACCTGCCTGGTCACCGGATGGGAAAAAACTGGCTATCGCTTTATCGCGCGAAGGTCTAACCCAAATCTATCTGATCAATGCCGATGGATCTGACGTTAAAAAACTCACGCGATCGAACGGTATCGATACCGAGCCCTGCTTCTCTCCTGATGGGCAGAGCATCTACTTCACCAGTGATCGCAGCGGCGGCCCGCAAATTTACAAAATGAACCTTGACGGTGCTGATCTAAAACGACTGACCTACGGCGGTTCCTACAATATCAGTCCATCGGTCTCGCCAGACGGTAAAATGATGGCCTATATTTCACGCCGCGAGGGCAAGTTTCAATTGCACGTTCTTGATCTGATAACTTCGCAAGAACAACGACTCACCGATACATCGCATGATGAATCGCCCAGCTTTGCTCCGAACAGTCGTTACATTTTGTTTGCGACCGAAGCCTCAGGACAAGGTTCATTGACCGTCGTATCCATTGATGGCACTGCGAAATACACGTTATCGGCCAAGGCATCAAATATTCGCGAGCCCTCTTGGGGGCCGTTTAATAAATAATTAAATACGTTAATTCACATGAGGGGAGAATTACATGCAATTTAGCAAACAAGCCGCTATCGTTACAGCGCTTCTTATGCTGCTGTCTGCCTGCTCAACCGTCAAACTAGACGAGTCAGCACCGGTAGAAGACCGCACTGGCAAACCTGTGCCACAAATAACTACCCTGCCTCCCTACCCCGGCGACCCAGGGCTTGGCGCCGGTTCAAATGCCAATACCACAGCCTCTACGTCCAAGGATCAGCTGGATGACCCAGCCAGCATACTGGCCAAACGCAGCATCTACTTCGATCTGGACAGTTATGTGGTCAAGGATGAATTCAAACCCGTCATCGAAGCGCATGCGAAATACCTGATTTCACGCAAAGATCGCAAGATCATCATTCAAGGTAATACGGATGAACGTGGCGGCAGTGAATACAACTTGGCATTAGGCCAAAAACGTTCAGAAGCCGTTCGACGCGCCCTGCAATTACTCGGTGTCTCGGACAACCAAATGGAAGCCATCTCGTTAGGTAAAGAAAAACCGAAGGCGACCGGCAGCGGAGAAGAAGCGTGGGCAGAAAACCGTCGCGCTGATATCGTTTACTGATACTTACTATGAAACGTCACTATCAAGCACTAAGCGCCGCCATCATAGCGGCGCTTTTTATTGGTCTGCCTATGCAGGCCCACGCACTATTTGAAGACACCGATGCGCGACGTGAAATTCTCAAAATGCGTAAGCAAATTGAAGAATTAACGACTAAGCTCGATGCCAGTGTCACCACCAAACTAGCGCCTCTCAACACGCGCGTCGACGACAAGGCCGATAAAAAAAGCATCGTCGACATGATTGGCGA
>JBEGSP010000183.1:0-6436 GCA_041179845.1 Pseudomonadota bacterium | reverse complement strand
GAAAGTACCGCATATCATGCCGTCCGCATCGCCTTTATGAATCGCCATAGAGCCGATCAGCGTATGACGACGACGCATCTCTAATTTAGCGTATTGCTCAGTGACCCCTTTTCGGTGGGTCATCGCTAAATAGGTTTCCCAATAAGAGCGGTAGCGATCATCACGCTCGGGATTGATCACATCAAAATCAATCTCTGGACGCAGGCGTAATCCATAGCGCTCGATTCGTTGGGCTAACACCGCAGGGCGGCCAATCAAGATAGGTTTAGCCAGACCTTCATCAATCACTACCTGCACGGCACGTAATACGCGCTCTTCTTCACCTTCAGCAAACACAATTCGTTTTTTTGCAGCCGGCGCTTTTTTTGCCATAGCAAATACGGGCTTCATTAAGCTACCGCTGTGATAAACAAATTGCTGCAGCTTGTCGGTGTACGCGGCAATATCTTTGATAGGACGCTGTGCCACGCCGGATTTTTGAGCAGCTAATGCAACAGCAGGTGCAATTTTCAACATCAAGCGCGGATCAAACGGCTTAGGGATGATGTAGTCGGGGCCAAACGCCAAATTAGTCACGCCATAGGTGGTTGCAACCACATCTGATTGTTCTGCCTGCGCTAATTCTGCAATCGCATGAACTGTCGCGATTTCCATCGTACGAGTGATCGTCGTCGCACCACAATCAAGCGCGCCACGAAAAATATACGGAAAGCACAAGACGTTATTCACTTGATTCGGATAATCTGAACGGCCAGTAGCAATCACTGCATCGTCGCGCACCTCGCGCACTTCTTCAGGAAGAATTTCTGGTGTTGGATTCGCCAGTGCGAGCACCAAAGGACGCTCTGCCATTGCCCGCACCATCTCGGGCTTGAGAACGCCACCTGCTGAGAGGCCCAAGAAAATATCCGCACCCGGAATCACCTCAGCCAACGTTCGTGCAGCGATATCTTGCGCAAAGCGTTCTTTGTCCGGATCCATTAATTCTTTCCGGCCTTTGTAAACCACACCGGCTAAATCCGTGACAAAGATATTCTCAATCGGAAAACCGAGATCAACGATGAGATCTAAACACGCTAACGCGGCAGCACCAGCACCCGACACCACTAACTTACATTTTTTAAGATCTTTACCAACAACTTTAAGACCATTCAAAATGGCTGCACCAACGATGATGGCTGTCCCATGTTGATCATCATGGAACACCGGAATTTTCATCCGGTCACGCAATTTACGTTCAATGTAAAAACATTCGGGTGCTTTGATGTCTTCTAAGTTAACGCCACCAAAGGTCGGCTCAAGGGCGGCAATGATGTCGACTAACTTGTCGGGATCGGATTCATTGATCTCAATGTCGAACACATCAATGCCAGCAAACTTCTTAAACAGAACGCCTTTGCCTTCCATCACCGGCTTGGCCGCCAGTGGTCCAATATTGCCCAGACCCAGCACCGCCGTACCATTCGTAATGACGGCCACCAGATTGCCGCGGGCGGTATAACGAAACGCATTGGCAGGATCTGCCGCTATCTCTTCACACGCCGCCGCCACTCCGGGCGAATAGGCCAATGCCAGATCGCGCTGGTTAGTTAGCTGCTTAGTGGGGGTAACGCTGATTTTTCCTGGGGAGGGGAACTCGTGGTACTCAAGAGCTGCCTGACGAAATTGCTGACGGAGCTCTTTTTGGTTGTGATCTGATTCCATGGAGGGGCAACTTTCTTTGATGCGTCATACTCGGTTCTAGATTTTATCAGACGGCCGATTTTCGAACACTCTGACGCAAGCTGGGTTATTGGGCGGTACTCTTAGGTAGAATCAGCGCATGCTTAGCGAATTTCAACTGATCGATCGTTTTTTCAAACGCAGCCCACGAGCGGCTGGCCCCGTTCAACTGGGGGTGGGTGATGATTGTGCGTTACTTCAACCACCGAGTGGTGAGCTATTAGCAGTCTCCACAGATATGCTGATTGAAGGTCGACATTTTTTCGCTGGCGCTAATCCCTACGATTTGGGTCATAAAGCGCTTGCGGTGAATCTGTCTGACCTGGCTGCCATGGGTGCGCAACCCATGAGCTTTACCTTAGCGCTAGCCTTGCCGGCATCCGACCCGCATTGGCTACAACCGTTCTCGGAGGGTTTGTTCCATCTGGCCGATGCTCAGGGGATAGAACTGATCGGTGGCGACACCACGCGCGGACCACTCGCCATTAGCATTACCGTCATAGGCACTGTGCCAAACAACATGGCACTTAAACGCAGCAGCGCCCAAGCGGGAGATGAATTATGGATCTCGGGCACCCTAGGCGATGCACGCCTCGCTCTAGACGTTTTGCAAAACAAATGTACTCTTGCGCCTAATCTGTTAGCGAAGTCGTCTGAACGACTACACCGGCCCCAACCTCGCGTAGCTTTAGGTTTGGCATTACGAGGCATTGCCAACGCTGCGATTGATGTCTCCGATGGCTTGTTGGGCGACCTAGGTCATTTAATCAATCAGTCATCACTAAGTGCTACCCTCTTCGCTGATGATTTGCCCTTCGGTGAGGCATTAATCAGTCAAACGATCGATACACGCTATGCGTTGGCATTGAACGGTGGTGATGACTATGAATTATGTTTCAGTGCAGCAGCGGATCAACATCAAGCGGTTATCGATGCCGGGCAGCGTAGTCAGACCCAAGTCACCTGCATTGGTCGGTTAAGCAAGGGATCCGGTATCCACGTACAGGATCATCAAGGCAATCTCATTTCAGTCATCAATCAATCCTTCGATCATTTCAGCTAAAAGCGCTCATCGTGAATACATCCACACCCAGTCCCGCTTTAGAGAGAACACCCATTCTTCGTCCTGGGGTGAATTTCATGCTGTCCCATCCCGCGCATATTCTGTCATTGGGATTTGGCAGCGGGCTCTCACGCATTGTGCCTGGTACGGTTGGCACTCTGTTTGGATGGTTATTGTTTCATGCACTCTCAGTACGTTGGCCAGACATCATGACGCCCACAACATGGGCATGGATCATCTTTGTTGGATTTATCGTGGGTGTATGGACATGCAATAAAACTGGGCATGATCTCGGTGTGCTTGATCATGGCGCGATGGTATGGGATGAAATCATTGCTATCTGGCTCGTGATGGTATTCGTCACACCGGCGAGTTTTAAAGTTCAGCTGTGGGCTTTTTTGACATTTCGTGCGTTCGACATGATCAAGCCCCCACCGATACGTCAGTTTGAGCAAAAATTCAAAGGCGGGTTTGGAGTTATGGGCGACGACATCATCGCCGCTTTCTTTACACTGCTCGTATTTGCGCTATGGCGTTTCGTTTAGCTCTGCAACGACTGTTTGAGGTTACAGCAATGAGGAACAGGTCATGGACACATTGAATGAACTAGCCACCGAAGTGGGTAAAGTGCTCAAGCAGCGCGACTGGTTACTCGCAACAGCTGAATCCATTACTGGTGGCAGCATATCGCAAGCGATTACCGATATTCCCGGTTCGTCAGAGTGGTTTGACTGTGGCTTTGTGACATATTCAAATGGATCAAAAACTCAATTTCTCGATGTTCCCGAAGTAATGATTGCCCAGTACGGCGCCGTCAGTGAAGAAGTCGCGGCCGAAATGGCCAGAGGGACTCTTGCGAATACCGATGCACACATTACGCTTTCAACGACGGGTATCGCAGGCCCTGGTGGAGCGGTCCCTGGCAAGCCGGTCGGCACGGTTTGTTTTGGTTGGGCATGTGAAAAATACACGCAAACAGAACGAGTCGTATTTGCTGGTGATCGACATTCTGTGCGAACACAGACTGCAGAACATGCACTAAGAGGCTTACTAAAATTTATAAAGCAACTTTAAAAAAATAAAGTTGTGCGTTGTTCGACTGCCAGCAAGGCGCTTATTGCATCAGATCATGTCGAACACACAAGACAATTTTTACCTGCTGTCTGAAAATTTGATAATCGCCCCTCAACTACGCGTTTAAGCTAATTATTAGCGCGCATCCCATTTTTTGAATAACCATATCGATATTTTCGATCACGATTTTCAATCATCTTGAGCCTACCCATACTCCGCTGGCCGTTGCCTTTGGATGGTTTCGTCAGATAGTGATAACCGCACTGATCGTAATGATGAGTGATCATTTTTCTGCCGAGGCTGGCTTAAGGCACGGCCCCTAAATTCAGCAGTCGTTGCTATCGGTAAGCATTGTTTCGACGACTTTAGACAAGGTCGAAATGTTTACCCAGCACGAAACTGATTGATGGCATCGCGTGTTTGCAGCGCGACACGCGATGCCGCTTCAGCAAAATTCTCATTACCCTCAGGCTTAGCGTACAAAATAGCCCGAGATGAATTAATCATCATCCCAGCGCCTGTCGAAGAGCGCCCTGCTTTAACAGTTGCTTCGATATCGCCGCCTTGCGCACCGATACCTGGCACTAGCAAAGGCATATCACCGACGATTTGTCTAACTTGCTCAAGTTCGTGCGGAAAAGTTGCACCGACCACTAAGCCACACTGGCCGTGCTGATTCCATTTATCTGACACCATGCGCGCAACGTGCTGATACAAAGGAACGCCATCAATCGTCAGGAATTGCAAATCTGAGCCACCGGGATTCGATGTGCGGCACAGGATGATGGCACCACGATCATTCCATTCCAAATACGGCGCAACGGAATCAAATCCCATATACGGATTTAATGTCACGGCATCGGCGTCGTACCGCTCGAATGCCTCGCGTGCATATTGTTCAGCAGTGGAACCGATATCTCCGCGCTTAGCATCTAGCACAATCGGAATATCCGGATAATTTTGTTTCAGATAATCGCAAATCGCTTGCAGCTGATCTTCAGCAGCCAGCGCTGCGAAATAAGCGATCTGCGGCTTAAAAGCGCAGGCATAGATAGCGGTAGCATCGATGATGGCTTTGCAAAACAAAAAAATCGCATCCGGCTTATCTTTAAATTCAGCAGGGAAGCGCGCCACATCGGGATCCAATCCCACACAGAGTAAAGAACGATGGTTTGCTGTTGCAACAGCTAGTTTTTCAGTGAATTTCACGATAGTCGAATTGAAAAGTTTGAGGCCATGGAGTCCCCGATATTGTAGCCGGTCATGCTATTGTCACGCCCCATGAGACATCTCAACCGTAAAGATCTGGTGCTGCTCGCGCTTTTAACGCTGTTCTGGGGCCTGAATTGGCCAGTCATGAAAATAGGTGTGCGCGAATTTCCGCCGCTGACTTTTCGCGTGCTAAGCATGGTCGGTGGTCTCGCTGTCATCTGGCTCGTAGCGCGAGTGCAAGGTGTTTCGCTCACCATTCCTAAGGGTGAATCCCGCACCATCATTAAACTAGCCATCCCTAACATGCTTGTATGGCACTCGCTAATTATTATTGGCGTAAAAATGTTGTCATCCGGTCGTGCTGCCATCCTTGGCTACACCATGCCTGCTTGGGCGGTCTTGGCCGGTCTAGTATTTTTTGGCGATCGAATTAATCGTTCTTCTCTGGTTGGCATTCTGTTGGCAATGTCGGGCGCCATGCTTTTACTGTCGAGTGAGTTTTCGCGAATCTCTGGTCAGCCGTTGGGAACATTATTGGTGCTGATCGCCGCCGCTGGTTGGGGCTTTGGTACCGTGCTGATGAAGCGCACCACCATTGATATGCCGACCCTTTCCCTCACTTTTTGGATGCTGGCCTTTGCCAGCACCTGCATTACATTGATCGCCCTGATCGTTGAGGGCCCGCGTATGCGCTGGCCGAATTCGGTAGAGTGGTTATGCATCGCTTACAACGCGATTATTATTTTTGGTTTCGCTCATGTGGTGTGGTTCAAACTGGCGCGCATACTGCCACCTGTCGCATCCAGTTTGTCTGTGATGTTCATTCCGGTATTAGGTACATTTTCAGGTGCGTGGATACTCGGTGAAACACCACACTGGCAAGATTACGCTGCGATTGTGTTGATTTTGGGAGCGATGTCGACGGTTATGTTCAAACCCAAACAAAATGCCGCGACACAAACTCAAGAAAATTTATGATTCAACGCAGTATTGCGCGTTAATAGTTTTCGTAAATCCATTCGAGCAATTCGTTAAAACTCGATCTGGCTGAATTCGCTTCTGCATGATTAATCAGGCAAACGACACTGATCCAACGACCCGATTTTGCTTTCACGTAGCCAGCAATGCTAGCCACATCGTTAAGACTGCCGGTTTTTATGTGAGCTCGGGTCTTAACCGCAGAATTTGTAAGTGTTCGAACCATCGTACCATCCACACCCACTATCGGTAGTGAGGCGATAAATTCTGGCATATAGGGGCTTCGCCAGGCATGATTAAGTAATGTACTTAATGTCTCGGCGCTCAAGCGCTCTTGCCGCGACAAGCCCGCACCGTTTTCAATGACTACGTTTTGAGAATTAACAC
>JBEGSP010000182.1:0-2728 GCA_041179845.1 Pseudomonadota bacterium | reverse complement strand
CAGAGTAGCGACTACGAGTGCCTGAGTTTCACCACGCGTAAACAAAGCAGAGCCATGAGTACGTGGCAGCACACTGGTACGAATAGTAATTGGGCGCACAGTACGCGTATCGCGGCCATCGATACGTGGCTCACCATCGAGAATTTGCGAGCGCACGATTTTGGATTCAAGATCAAACATCACATTACCGACATCGGCTGAATCAGGTGTATTTGTTCCAGCAGCAGCCGCTTCAGCCGCCAATGCAGCCGATACTTCACTGCTGATTTGACGCAGCTTGTCAGTACGCGCTTGTTTTTCTTTAGTGGCAAATGCTTCACGCAGTTTGGCTTCAGCCAATTGCGTTACACGTGAAATCAGCGCTTCATTTTTAGGCGCTGGGCTCCACTGCACTTCTGGTTTGCCGCCGTCACGTACTAAATCATGAATAGCATCGATAACTGCTTTCATATGATCATGACCAAACACCACAGCGCCCAGCATGATTTCTTCTGAGAGTTCTTGCGCTTCCGATTCCACCATCAGCACAGCCGTTTCAGTACCTGCAACAACCAGATCCATCTTGGAGCCAGCCAATTGCGAAACGAGAGGATTGAGTACGTATTGGCCATCAATGTAACCAACACGTGCAGCACCAATAGGGCCGTTGAAAGGAATACCAGCAATGCACAAGGCCGCTGATGCACCAATCATGGCCGGAATATCAGGATCGATTTCAGGATTGACTGACAACACATGAATGATGACTTGCACTTCATTCAGATAACCCTCGGGGAACAAGGGACGAATAGGACGATCGATTAAACGGGAAGTCAGCGTCTCTTTTTCTGAAGGACGACCTTCGCGTTTGAAAAAACCACCGGGGATACGACCGGCAGCATAAGTTTTTTCTACGTAATCAACGGTGAGAGGGAAAAAATCTTGACCTGGCTTGGCGTCTTTGCGCGCAACGACCGTAGCAAGAATAACGGTATCTTCTACCGAAACCATTACAGCACCTGAGGCTTGTCTAGCGATCTCGCCTGTTTCCATCGTAACGCTGTGCTGACCGTACTGGAAGGTTTTCGTAACTTTATTAAACATGGGGTATTTCCTTTCTATTTTTACCGACAGATTTTCAGGCGCTGTCGTTCACCTCACCACAGACAACGGATCACCGTTATCTTTCGAGAGCATGACAAACCTGCTCTCGCCAACAATTCAATCGTTTAAAACAAGCATTCTTCAAAAAGACGAAATGCCCGCATCAGTTATCTGATACAGGCATCTATGTCCTAAATCGGCAGGCAAAATTTATTTGCGCAGGCCAAGCTTTTCAATCAGCGCGCGATAACGATCTGCATCGGTACGCTTCAAGTAAGCCAGCAGGCTTTTACGACGATTGACCATCATAATCAGGCCACGACGAGAGTGATGATCCTTGGCGTGAGCCTTAAAGTGACCGTTAAGGTCATTGATTCGTGCGGTCAACAGAGCCACCTGAACTTCAGGGGAACCCGTGTCATTTTGACCACGTGCATTCGCTGCAATAACCGCAGCTTTACTTTCTTTAGTTACTGGCATGACTAATTACCTTTCACATGCGGCTAGCGGAGAACAAACCCCATAAGCCGTGACAACGTTAAAAAATTGATCACAAACGGTCAACAGAGAATTATAACTGAAAAGCCCCGACCCTCCCAGCCAAAGACCGCCTTCCTAAGCCAGAACAAGCCTAAAACAGGTCAAGATTCAGAAATTTATTATCAATAATTTAACTTTTCAGCCAGTCAGCCCTGTCCACCCCTGAAACTTTGACGGATGAATCCCTCAGTTCTAGAAAACAGCGCAGCAAGCAACGAGGCCATGCTCATCCAAATAATTGAAGGCATTGAGCATATAGGCAGTTAAAAAACGCGCCATACCCAAACACTTGTTCAATCTTATTCAGTGCGATCGTTATGTCTAACGCCCCTTTATATGCAGATTGAGTTATTTACAAAGAGATTTTTTGGAGGATAAACCACTGACCTCCAAGCAGTAGTAAGGCCTATAGCACATTAAAAAGTGCGCGCGAATGCAACTTTTTTTGCTGGTTTGCTACAGATCAAGCTCTTAACAACCCAACTACTAGGAGCCTCGTCTATGAGCATCCCAATCTCTCGCAGAATAAGTGAAAGCGATTCATTTGTAAGCAGTAGTGAAAGTCTCGTTGAGTCAAGTTCTGATGAAACACCCGCTTTAGACGAGCAATCCAAATCCCTATCGCCACCGGTTATGAAAACCAAGACGAAAAAAAGCGATCAACGGGAGGCCTACAAAGCAAATGCAAGCTCAAGTTCAAACTCAAGCTCAAGCGCAACCCATACCGAAAAAAATAATGATATCGGTAAAACCTTTAAAAAAGAAATTGATACTGCACGGAAATTAAACGCTAAAAAGGAACATTGGGCGGAATTTTCTAAGCAAATTAATCCGTGGGATGAATTAAAATTAGAAGGACTTAAAAGTGAGAAGATACAAGATTTAGCCGACTGGTTATCTACATCAGCCAGCGCCAAAGTAACCGGACTTGAACTATGGTGTGAACACAATGCCTTAAGCGAAATGGATTACAAAGCCGCAAAAGCATTATCTAGTGCCATTCAAACTAACACCACGATTACAAATCTCGTAATTACTAATAGCTGGATCGACGATACAACTACTAAGTTCTTTGCCGAGGCAATCCAAGCCAATCCTCAAACTA
>JBEGSP010000181.1:0-9264 GCA_041179845.1 Pseudomonadota bacterium | reverse complement strand
CTCCCGCCTGCAAATAATACGTAAAACCTTCGGGCTGCGGAGCGGCTGTCGACGGCGCTGCAGCCGGCGGTGATGCTGCAGTCGCAGTGGGTGTTGCTGGGTTAGATGCGTTTGCTGAATTCGTTGCAGGAGCCGAGGTGCTCGGTTGAGATGCTGTGCTTGTAGAGGCAGGCGATTTTTCCAACCGTGATTTTTCTGTAGCGGACGACGAAGTGGGCGCTGAAGTGGGCGACGTAGCTGGGGCCGCAACTGCAGGAGGCACTTCGGCTTTCGCCGCCTTGGCTGATTTTGCAGAAGCAGGTGCAGCAGGTGCTGTCACAGGCTCAGCGGCAGGCGCGGTGGCTTCATCTTCACTGATGCGTTCACGCCGTTCGCGCGCACCGCCTGGCATAGTTTTATTCGGATCACCTAACTCACCGGCCGGCTGTGATTGTTTGCTGATCTTGTCGACAAAGGGTAATGGCGTTTTCAAAATCGTCATCGCCACCCACACCGCAACCGTTAGGCCAACAATCAATCCGACGATCACGCCCGTGACTGTGCCACCGCGTTGCCAGCGGCGCACTCTGGCGCTTGCGTCTTTTGAGGTGAGTGTCACATTCATGGGTTACATCCGTGCGGGCGCAGAGACGCCGATTAATTCCAAACCATTCTTTATCACCTGCCGAGTCGCGAGCAATAAAGATAACCGTGCCAGCTTGAGAGATTCGTCATCCACCAGCACTCGTTCGGCATTGTAGTAGCTATGCAGCTCGCCTGCGAGATCGCGTAAATAAAACGCCACTTGATGCGGGCCGAGTTCGTCAGCCGCTTTTTTTAACATCTCAGGATACTCAGACAATTTCGCCATCAAGCTAGCTTCGCGCGGCGCTGTTAATGGTGAGCGATCGACTTTTTTCAAACCATTTTCATCGCCGCCCCATTGCGCCAGCACGGAACAAATTCGCGCATGCGCATATTGAACGTAATACACCGGATTTTCATCCGACTGCGCCAACGCCAAATCAACATCAAACACAAATTCCGTATCCGCTTTGCGCGAGATAAGAAAAAATCGCACCGCATCGCGACCACGCGTTAAATCACGCTGACCCTGCGCATCGACAGGCGCATCGCCGGCTGACCATTCAATCAGATCTCGCAAGGTTACATACGATCCGGCACGCTTAGAAATTTTTACTTCTTCGCCATTCTTCATGACGGTTACCATCTTGTGCAGCACATACGATGGAAAACCTGCAGCGATGCCAACACCTACTGCTTGCAATCCAGCGCGCACACGCGCAATTGTTCCGTGATGATCACTGCCCTGCACATTAATGACTTGATGATAGCCACGCTGCCATTTAGTGATGTGATACGCGACGTCTGGCACAAAATACGTGTAGGTGCCGTCGGATTTTTTCATCACGCGATCTTTGTCATCGCCATATTCCGTACTGCGTAACCAGAGCGCGCCTTCCTGCTCATAGGTTTTATTCGCAGCGATTAATGCAGCGACGGCAGCGTCCACTTTGCCATCGCTATACAGCGACGATTCGAGATAATAATTATCGAAGCGCACACCAAACGCCTGCAAATCTAAATCTTGTTCGCGGCGCAGATAGGTCACTGCAAAGCGACGAATCGATTCGATGTCATGCACATCACCCGACGCGGTAACCGGCTCACCATTAGCAGCCGCTACGGTTTTCTTGGCTAGAAAATCCGTCGCGATATCAGCGATGTAATCACCGTTGTAGGCTGACTCTGGCCAATCAGCATCGCCAGGCTTATGCCCCAATGCGCGTGCTTGCACCGAGCTAGCTAACGTAGCGATCTGAACACCCGCATCGTTGTAATAAAACTCGCGCAGCACTTCATGCCCCTGCGCTTCCAGCAACGCGCATATCGCATCACCCAACGCACCCTGACGACCATGACCTACATGCAGTGGGCCCGTCGGATTGGCTGACACAAATTCCACCAACACCTTGCTACGATTTGCGTCATTACTAAAACCATAGCACTGCGCATCATTGAATATTTGCGTAACGATTTGCTGCTTCGCTGCTAACGCAACACGCACATTAATAAATCCGGGTCCGGCAATCTCAAGTGCGTCGATTAAACCCGTACGTGACGGGTTACTCATCACGGCATCGGTGATGGCTTGGGCAATGTCACGTGGATTTTTTTTCAGTGGCTTAGCAATTTGCATGGCGACCGTGCAAGCTAAGTCACCATGACTGGGATCACGTGGGCGTTCAAGCGTAATTTCTGGTGCAGTTAACTCACTACCGGCGAGTAGCGATGCCACCGCCTGCTCGAAAATTGTCGCTATCTGGGCTTTGTGTCGGGATTGCATCGATGGGGATCCGGTTCGCGGCCAGGGTTGGCGCACGTAAAAGGTCGATTATACCGGCAGGCATGCCCTCAGATTCGACCTTGACTCAGGTACGACCGAGGATTGACGGGGGTTTTGGCCCGATTCAGGCTAATTCGACCAGATTCGACCCAGATCGGTGGGCAAACGACCGAAAAAAAAGGACGCCCGCAGGGCGAGCGTCCCAGAGAGGAGATATTGCTTTTGCTTCACTGCTTTTGTGCCGCAGTGCGGCACAGCGCAAGAATCCCGCATCCCCAGCGCTATGTCAACTATAAATTACACTTTAGAAGTAAACATTAGTTGACATAGACGGCACCCACCTCTAGAGTACCTTAGTGAATGATGCGGGGAATCTACCCCGGCCTCCGGACTGCTATGAAACTGCTGAACCAATACACCCGAAAACTGACATCCAAGATGAGCTCGGAATGGATGCCTTTTGCCGATGTGGCAACAGCCGACATGCCGCTATCGCGGCTACTTCGCCTGTCGATGTTTCAGCTTTCCATAGGTTTAGCCACCGCTTTGCTGGTCGGTACTCTGAACCGCGTCATGATTGTCGAGCTGGGCGTGCCCGCTTGGTGGGTCGCGTTATCGGTCGCGCTGCCGCTCGTATTTGCCCCGCTCAGAGCACTCATAGGTTTCAAATCTGACAAACATCGCTCAGCACTCGGTCTGCGCCGCCTACCTTATTTGTGGATTGGTACGCTGCTCCTGTTTGGCGGCTTGGCGATCATGCCGTTTGCCCTGTTGGCGCTCACCACTCAGCAGCCGGGCATGGTGTGGGTCAGCCGTATCGGCGCGGCGCTGGCTTTCTTATTAGTCGGCGCTGGCATGCAGGTTACGCAAACCGCCGGATTGGCACTCGCCACCGACCTCGCCACCCCTGAGACACGCCCTCGCGTAGTGGCACTGATGTACACCATGCTGTTATTAGGCTTAGTCGGCAGCGGCGCGCTGTTTGGCTGGTTATTGACCGATTTCAGCCCACTGCGCTTAATTCAAGTGGTGCAAGGATCCGCCGTCGCCGTGATTTGGCTGAATCTAAACGCACTATGGAAACAAGAAGCCTTAAATCGCCAACGCGCCAAAGAAGCGGATGACGAAGCGGATTTTTCTACGCACTGGCGCGCTTATGTGAGTCGCCCCGGTGTGAAACGCTTTTTGTGGACGGTGGGGCTCGGCACCTGCGCCTTCAACATGCAAGACATCATTCTCGAACCTTACGGAGCTCAGGTTTTGCATCTGGGCGTAGGGGCAACTAGCTTACTCACCGCACTTACCGCGTGTGGTTCGCTATTAGCATTTGCGATCGCCGCCAAACTGTTAACGCGCGGTGTGGATGCGGTGCGTCTAGCTGCACTCGGCGCCGTCGTCGGATTACCCGCGTTTGCCCTAGTAATTTTTTCCGGACCACTCGAGGCACCCAACATGTTTCGCGCGGGTGCTTTTTTGATTGGTGTTGGTGGCGGATTGTTTTCAGTTGGCACACTCACCATGGCGATGAGTCTGCAACGTGGCGAAGACGCCGGTCTAGCACTGGGCGCGTGGGGCGCTGTGCAAGCGACGGCGGGCGGTGCTTCGGTGGCGTTGGGTGGCGTGATCAAAGATTTAATTGGCGCACTCGCCACCACCGGATGGATGGGTGAAAGCCTGACATCGCCGGTAACGGGTTACAGCTTTGTGTATCACATCGAGATGTATTTGTTGTTTGGCGTATTGGTTGCAATCGGTCCATTGGTTAGGAACGATGCATCGCTAAAACGCTCGCAGGGCCAGAAGTTTGGCTTAGCCGATCTACCTGGATAAACGAAATTCATCTGTACGTTACTTCACGCGCTACGCAAAATTTATCGTAGCGATTGAAGCAACGAGTATTACTTGCAGCATGAATCACAAAAGACGTTTGCGGGCAGGCTAGTGCTGGGCTGACCACAACCAAAGTAATAAGGAGACTCTTCATGCAAACAGGCGCTATTACGCAATACGTGGACGTAGCTCAGCTCGTCCTCTACATGTTCTGGATTTTCTTTTTTGGTCTGATCTATTACCTACTTCAGGAAAACCATCGTGATGGTTATCCGCTTGATCCAGGTACTGGTCGCGATACCAAAATGGACGGCTGGCCGCCCATCCCTTCACCCAAGACCTACAAATTGGCGAATGGCGACGAAGTCGTCATGCCGTATCCGCTGAAAGGACCGGAGTTCTTGCAAGCGGAACCGCGTCATCGCTGGATAGGCTCACCGATCGAGCCGACCGGTAATCCTTTGTTAGCTGGCGTTGGCCCAGGTGCGTGGGCAAATCGTGCCGATGTACCCGATCACACACCTGAAGGCGAAGCCAAAATCGTTCCTTTACGTGTTAACCCGGACTACCACGTCGCGCATCAAGATCACGATCCACGCGGCTTGCCTGTGATCGGTGCTGATAATGAAGTGGCCGGCACAGTCAAAGACTTGTGGATGGATAGATCAGAAATGCTGTTTCGTTACATTGAAGTCAAACTCAATGATTCCGATCACAGTGTTTTATTGCCTGTTCCGTTTGCTCGCATCACCGATGAGCACGTAAAGGTTTATGCAATTTTGGCGCATCAATTCGCTGATGTTCCAGGTCACCGCGAAGCAAATCAAGTGACTATGCTTGAAGAAGAAAAAATTGCAGCTTATTACGGTGCCGGCACTCTGTATGCCACACCAGAGCGTCAGGAACCACTCGTATGAAGCCGCATCATGAGCATGAGTTTGAAGCGGCGCCGGGCCTGCCTGAGGCCCTGCCCGCGGGTGAACACATACTCTGGCAAGGCAGCCCCGATTGGAAGCGATTGGCAGTCGATGCGTTTCATGTCAAACGCCTGACGATTTATTTCGCTGCCATGCTGTTGCTGCAAGTCGTGCTGTCATGGGATGCCGCTGCATCGCTACGCATGAATTTAGCTGCGCTTAGCATTAGTGGTTCCTTGGCACTGATAGCGCTTGGCCTGTTGGCACTCACCGCTAAACTGTCCGCCAGCACCACCCTGTACACGCTCACAAATAAACGCGTTGTGATGCGCATTGGAATTGTGCTGACACTATCGTTCAACTTGCCGCTGCGTTGGATACAAGCCGCGCAAATCAAACCGCAAACAGATGGTTTTGGTGATATCGCTCTGGAATTAAAAGGCGAAGATCGCATCGCTTATCTACACCTGTGGCCACATGCACGCCCCTGGTATATCAACCAACCACAGCCGCTATTGCGCAACATCGCTGACATTGAAAATGTTGGTCAACTGTTGCACAAAGCCTGGCTCGAGCGTCAACACGAAATCGAAACTTCACCTACAGCACGCGATACACGCATACCAGTACGTATGCCTGCAACCGCGTTTGCCCAATGAAAAACCATCCATCTCTGAATTGGACGTACACCATGCGCCGCGACTTGAATCCGGCCATCGTAATTGGCGTGTTTGCAGCCCTGTGTATTGCTTTTGTCGTGGTGATGCGCGGAGCTACCCCTAGCACTACCAACGAGATCATCGCACCGACACATATTCGTGTATTACAGTTTATTGATCAACCCGATGGTTCGATCAACGTCATCGATAAATCGACCGACCACGTCATACAAAATTTTCAAGGTGAGCAAGGCTTCTTACGCGGGACCTTACGCGCACTAGTGCGCGAACGTAAATTGCGCGGCATCGACCCCACAACAGAACGTTCCTTCGAATTAATCGCTCATAGCGGTGGGCGTCTCACGTTGCGCGACCCGGCAACGGGCTCCACCATTGCTTTGGAATCTTTCGGTCCAACTAACACGGCCGTGTTTGCTGGCCTAATAAACTAGAAAGCCTCTGTGAAAAAACCGAAAGCCATTGTGATTGGCAGCGGCTTCGGCGGCTTGGCTGCGGCCATCCGTCTCTCCTGTAAAGGCTATGACGTCGAGGTGTTTGAAAAACTCGACATGCCCGGTGGCCGTGCCTATGTACACAAACAAGATGGCTTCACTTTCGATGCCGGCCCCACCATCATCACCGCACCGCAATTATTAGAAGAATTGTGGACGCTGTGCGGAAAAAAAATGTCAGACGACATCACCCTTAAAGCGATGGAGCCTTTTTATCGCATCCGCTTTGATGATGGCACATGGTTTGATTACAGCGGCGATGAAGAAACGATGCGACGCGAAATTGCGCGTTTCAATCCGGCTGATTTAGCTGGCTACGATCGTTTTGTGAAAGCGGCCGATCAAGCCTGTCAGCTCGGCTTTGAAGAATTAGGTGGCATAGCATTTAATAGTGTTAGTGATTTGATGGCCGCCGTACCGAACATGCTACGCATGAAGGCCTGGGAAAGTCTTTACACCCTAGTCGCGCGCCATATCAGCGATCCTAAGCTGCGCATGGTATTCAGCTTTCATCCTTTACTCATTGGCGGCAATCCATTTTCGGTTACGCGTGTCTACAGTTTGATCAACACGCTCGAGCGTCGTTGGGGCGTGCATTGGTCTATGGGCGGCACCGGTCAATTAATTAAAGGTCTGGTGGGCTTGTTACAAGGGCGCGGCGTCAGCGTGCGCTGTAATGCGCCCGTAACACGTATTAATGTTGAGCAGGGCCGCGCTTGTGGCATCACCTTAGAAAACGGCGAACGTATTGATGCCGATATCGTGATCTCCAACGGCGATGCTGCATGGACGTATAAAAATCTCGTGGGTCAGCAACACCGCACCCACTGGACTGATCGCAAGATTGAAAAAAGTAAATATTCGATGAGTTTGTTTGTTTGGTACTTCGGTACCAGCAAACGCTACGAAGATGTACCGCATCACATGATCATGCTCGGTCCGCGCTATCGCGAACTGCTCGATGACATTTTTAAAAATCTGCATTTAGCAGATGACTTCAGTTTGTATTTACACCGTCCCAGTGCCAGTGATCCTTCCGTTGCACCCGAAGGTCATGATGCGTTTTATGTATTAGCTCCGGTACCGCATCTGGGTAGTGGAACTAACTGGCAACAGCAAGCGGAAGATTTTCGTCAGGCGATACAGACGTATCTGGATAAAACCGTATTACCTAATGTCGGCGAACACATTGTCACTAGCAAGCTAATGACGCCGCAAGATTTTCAAGATCGTCTTTGGTCCTATAAAGGCGCCGCATTCGGACTCGAACCGCTGCTGCTGCAAAGCGCTTGGTTTCGACCCCACAATCGCAGCGAAGATGTCGCCGGCTTATACATGGTCGGTGCCGGTACGCATCCCGGCGCAGGTGTACCCGGTGTGCTGATGTCAGCAAAAGCTATGTCAACGGTGGTGCCGAATGCCTGATCATCAAAACACACCGGCGATTGACCTCGCTCTGTGCGAAGAGCTGATGCGTGGTGGCTCAAAATCTTTTTTTGCTGCGAGTAGCTTGCTGCCGCAACGCATACGTATTCCGGCGATTGCACTGTATGCGTTTTGCCGTGTCGCCGATGATGCGATTGATGAGCATGCTGATGATGTGCACGCTATGCGCAAGCTTAGAACACGCTTAGAAAATATCTATCGCGGTGAGCCCGGTAACATTGTTGAAGATCGCGCTATGGCTATGGTGGTGCACCGTTATGGATTACCGCGCGAATTACCCGAAGCCTTACTCGAGGGTTTTGCGTGGGACGCCGACGGACGCGACTACGACACCATCGACGATCTGCATCACTACTGCGCACGCGTTGCTGGTAGCGTTGGTGCGATGATGGCCATGATTATGGGTGTTCGCGATCAGCATGCTCTAGCGCGCGCCTGTGAATTAGGTAATGCGATGCAGCTAACGAATATCGCACGTGATGTTGGTGAAGATGCGCGGCGTGGTCGTTTGTATTTGCCACGTCAGTGGATACGCGAAGCGGGCTTAGATCCCGATGCATGGTTGAAGACACCAACCTTTAGTGATGCACTGGGCAATGTCATCGGACGTTTGCTGTTAGAAGCCGACCGTTTATATCAATTGGGCAGTACTGGAATTGCTAACTTGCCCCGCGATTGTCGTGGCGCGATTTTAGCGGCGGCGACTATTTATGGTGAGATTGGTCGCGTTATTTCTGATCGCAGCATGAACTCTGTGGATGAACGTGCTGTAGTGGGTAGCGCACGTAAACTCACCTTACTTTGCTTAGCTAAAGCACGCGCACAATTCCCGCATCGTTGCGATACACGACCTGCCTTAGCCTCGATTGAATTTCTCACCACAGCCTGTCACATTGCGCCTGTTAGAAAAACAGGCTCACTGCCACAACGTAATTTTGATGAGCGTTGCGAATGGGTGATTGATTTATTTGAGCGTCTATCTACGCCGGGGCGGCAGGCGTAATCCGGCCAGCACGCTGTTTAGGTGCCCCCACCTTTCCGTTAAACCACACACAAAAATTGCTCTAAAGGCAATAAAATAGCGCTTAAATATCCCCATATAACGTAAAAACGAACTAAATAACGTTTTTAGTTAAAGTATACTGGTACTAAAATACACTTTTAGTGCCAATGTCGCGTTATGAATGTCCCTAAAGAAGAAATCCTCAATGTGCTCGCGCAGTTCAACCCATGGTGGCGCGGGGAGCCCCTGACCGACCTACCCAGCTGGGAACGTGCAGCTTTTCATTTGTTCTATAACTGGGTGCAACAGCCCCCTGCACCGCGGGCAGTGCTGTTATCTGGTGCTCGCCAGGTCGGCAAGACCACACTCATGCTTCAGGCAATTAACAAATTACTGCAATCAGGAGTAGCACCCGCCAACTTGCTGTATGCGACGTTTGATCACCCCATCCTGAAACTAGCGGGCATGGATGCCGTGCTAAAAGCATGGCGAGAACGAGAACCTCGAGCGCCCGGACCAGAGTATCTCTTTTTAGACGAAGCACAATTCA
>JBEGSP010000180.1:0-31489 GCA_041179845.1 Pseudomonadota bacterium | reverse complement strand
TTGGCTTTGCCTTTACTTGCTTTCATCGCCTGACCAATCAGCGCATTGAATGCTTTTTCTTTACCAGCCCTAAATTCTTCAACGGATTTAGCATTCGCGGCGAGCACTTCATCAATAATTTTTTCTAATGCGCCGCTATCCGAAATTTGTTTTAAGCCTTTGGATTCAATTAAATCATCCGCCAGCGTCGCTGAATCAGAGCGCGCTTCCCACATGCCGGCAAAAACTTCTTTGGCGATTTTGTTAGAGATGGTTCCATCAGCAATGCGCTTGAGCAGCAATGCCAGTTGCGCTGCGCTCACGGGCGAATGGGCGATATCTATCCCTTCGCGATTCAGCGTTGAAGAGACGTCACCCATTAACCAGTTGGCGGCGGGTTTGGCTTGCTCACGACCGGCGGTGGATACCACGGACTCAAAGTAAATGGCCATCGCTTTCGATTGCGTCAGCACCATGGCATCGTATTCTGATAATTGATAGTCGCGCACAAAACGCTCGCGCATCGCACCCGGTAATTCGGGAAGTGACGCTTTGACGCGCGCGATCCAGTCAGCCGCAATGACGAGTGGCGGCAAATCTGGATCAGGAAAATAACGATAGTCCATCGCATCTTCTTTGCTGCGCATGGAGCGTGTTTCTTTTTTGTCGGGATCGTAGAGGCGCGTCTCTTGGGTGATTTTGCCGCCATCTTCAATGACTTCGATTTGACGGCGCACTTCGTAGTTAATCGCTTCTTCTAAAAAACGGAACGAGTTCAGATTTTTAATTTCGCAGCGTGTGCCATAGTCTTTTTGGCCGACGGGTCTAACCGACACATTGGCGTCGCAGCGGAACGATCCTTCTTGCATGTTGCCATCGCAAACACCTAGCCACATCACCAGTGAGTGCAGCGCTTTGGCATAGGCCACAGCTTCAGCGGCGCTGCGCATATCAGGCTCAGTTACGATTTCTAGCAACGGCGTACCAGCGCGATTGAGATCGATGCCGGTCATGCCGTGATAATCCTCGTGCAAGGATTTTCCAGCATCTTCTTCTAGATGGGCGCGCGTTAACTGCACCGTTTTAAGTTCCGCTTTACCGTCGATTTCAACAACGAAGGATAACGTGCCGCCTTGAACCACCGGAATTTCAAATTGACTGATCTGATAGCCCTTTGGTAGATCAGGATAAAAATAATTTTTGCGCGCAAAAATAGATTCAGACGCGATCGTCGCACCAATCGCTAAGCCAAACTGAATCGCACGTTCAACGGCGCCTTTGTTTAAGACGGGCAGCACACCCGGTAATGCCAGATCAACGGGGCAGGCTTGCGTATTCGGCGCTGCGCCGAAAGCGATGGACGCGCCACTGAAAATTTTGGATTCGGTGGTGAGCTGTGCATGTGTTTCCAGCCCGATCACGACTTCCCATTGCATAAAGATTCCTTTAGTTCTGTGTAGGTCGCTGCTTATGCCAGTCAGTGGCAAGCTGATACTGATGTGCGATGTTGAGCAGTTTGGCTTCAGTAAAATAATTACCTATTAATTGCAGGCCCACGGGCCGACGCGAATTTTTTTCGCCCTGACCAAAGCCCACCGGAATCGACATACCAGGCAAGCCAGCCAAGCTAGTAGAAAGCGTGTAGATGTCAGCCAAATAATTGGCCACCGGATCATTGACCTTCGATCCAAGATCCCATGCAACGGTAGGTGTTACGGGACCCATAATCACATCACATTGTTTGAAAGCTTCTTGAAAATCTTGCGCAATCAAACGACGAATTTTTTGCGCTTGTAAATAGTAGGCATCGTAATAACCGTGTGAGAGCACGTAAGCGCCAACCAAAATACGGCGTTTCACTTCATCGCCAAATCCTTCAGCGCGTGTCTTGCGATACATGTCGGAAAGGTCGGTGTAATTTTTTGCACGATGGCCGTAACGCACGCCATCAAAACGCGAAAGATTAGACGACGCTTCAGCGGGTGCGATCACGTAATACACAGGAATCGCTAGCGAGGTTTTAGGCAGTGAAATCTCGACTAAGGTGGCGCCTAACTTTTCATATTCTTTCAATGCGGCTTGCACGGCATCGGCGACATCGCTGGCCAGTCCTGCGCCCAAATATTCTTTCGGCACCCCGATCTTCAATCCTTTGATCGAGTCTGCAAGATGGCGCGAAAAATCTTCCGGTGCGCGTTCTATCGATGTCGAATCGCGCTGATCAAAACTAATCATCGAGTTGAGTAGTAGCGCGCAATCTTCAGCGGTCCAGGCCATCGGGCCGCCTTGATCGAGTGACGAGGCAAAGGCAATCATTCCGTAGCGAGACACACTGCCATAGGTAGGTTTAATGCCAGTAATGCCACACAGTGCAGCGGGTTGGCGGATCGAGCCGCCAGTATCAGTGCCGGTTGCCGCGGGTGCGAGGCCGCCGGCGATTGCTGCCGCAGATCCGCCCGATGACCCGCCGGGTACGGCCGTGGTGTCCCAAGGATTTTTCACGGCGCCGAAAAACGAATTTTCGTTGGATGAACCCATGGCGAATTCATCACAATTGAGTTTTCCTAGCGTCACCATGCCTGCATTGCGGAACTGTTCCACCACAGTTGCATCAAATGGGCTGATGTAGCCGGAAAGCATTTTGGAACCCGCGGTTGATGTCCAGTCGCGTGTCACGAAAATATCTTTGTGCGCAATTGGCAGACCGGTAAGCGCGGTGACATCGCCGCGAGCAATGCGGGCGTCAGCATCTTTGGCCTGCGACAGAGTGAATTCAGGCTGGACGTTAATGAACGCATTTAGCTCGCTGGCGGCAATGCGCTGCAGATAGAGCTGCGCTAGTTCGAAGGCTGAAATTTTTTTGCTTTTCAGCTGCGCGGATAGTTCTGTCAGTGTGTGCTTATGCATGAACGAATGAGCTGCCGTGAAAATGAGCCGCGCCGCTAGTTTGCGACGGCGGGCAGGGGCTAATCAATGACTTTTGGGACGAGATACAAACCGTCTTGTGTCGCTGGAGCCGGCTTTTGATAGTCATCGCGGCGGTTGGGTTCCGTGACTTTGTCTTCGCGCAAGCGTAACGCAACGTCATCCTTCCAGGCAGCAATCGGATGCGACAATGGGGCGACTCCTGTGGTGTCGACGGCGCGCATTTGCTCGACCAGAGCAAAAATGCTGTTCAACTTGTCGAGTGCATCATCGGCTTGCTGACCATTGAGGTCCAGTTGTGCCAGCTTGGATAGCCGGGCGATATCGTCGAGGGTCAGGGACATGAGGCGGGTCGTCGTTTGATGTGCGGTGCGGGGATTAAAAAATGGAGAACAGCGCCAAGCTAGGGTTTCGTGCAAGAAAGAACGCTAATCATTTCATTTTTTAGCGTTTCTGACAGCCAATTTGCACCGCATTATAAGGTAGAATGCTGGGTTAAAGGCCGCTAACGCGTCCTGCTAAACGGTACCGGCCTCATTGTGCCGTATCGTCGGGCAACCCCACGTTGTTGGCCTCAATGATTCAGTACACACGGCGCCAGCGGCGAGCTTCATCTCCCCGGCAGGACAGTGTTTTCGCAGCAGATGGGCAATTTCTCAGCCGGCATTTTCAAATTCCGGCGCATAAGGACACGATTACATGTTTGGATTCCTCCGCAGCTATTTTTCGAACGACCTCGCCATTGATCTGGGTACCGCGAATACCTTGATTTATGTTCGCGGACTGGGGATCGTTCTGGATGAGCCCTCCGTGGTAGCGATTCGCCAGCAAGGCGGTCCAAACGCCAAAAAGAATATTCAGGCCGTCGGTAAAGAAGCGAAGCAGATGTTGGGTAAGGTGCCTGGCAATATCGAAGCTATTCGCCCCATGAAAGACGGCGTGATTGCCGACTTTACCGTTACCGAGCAGATGCTTAAGCAGTTCATCCGCATGGTTCACGATACCAAGCTGTTCAAGCCATCACCGCGCATCATTATTTGCGTTCCCTGTGGTTCAACTCAGGTTGAACGACGCGCGATTCGTGAGTCGGCGCTGGGCGCCGGGGCCTCCCAGGTATTTCTGATTGAAGAGCCGATGGCTGCTGCTATTGGCGCTGGCTTGCCCGTGTCGGAAGCGACCGGTTCTATGGTGGTTGATATTGGTGGTGGTACCACCGAGGTTGGCATTATTTCGCTGGGCGGCATGGTCTACAAAGGCTCGGTACGTGTGGGTGGTGATAAATTTGACGAAGCGATTGTCAACTACATCCGCCGTAACTACGGCATGTTGATTGGTGAGCAGACGGCTGAAACCATCAAAAAACAAATTGGATCAGCATTCCCTGGTACGGAAGTTCGCGAGATGGAAGTTAAGGGCCGCAACCTTTCTGAAGGTATTCCGCGCTCCTTCACCATCTCCAGCAATGAAGTGCTGGAAGCGCTGACCGATCCACTCAATAGCATCGTTTCAGCAGTTAAAAATGCGCTAGAACAGACCCCACCAGAGCTGGGTGCGGACATCGCTGAAAAAGGCATGATGCTGACCGGCGGTGGCGCCTTGTTGCGCGATCTCGATCGCTTGTTGATGGAAGAAACCGGTTTGCCTGTTCTGGTGGCCGAAGACCCATTGACCTGCGTGGTGCGTGGTTCAGGCATGGCTCTCGAGCGCATGGATAAACTCGGTTCCCTCTTCTCCTACGAGTAAATGCGCGTCGGCTGTCCGTTCCGCCCTCTCAGCCGCACTCCCCGACCCTATTGCAAAGCCGCTGGCCTGCTTCCCGGACTTCGGGGGGGTGGGCGGGTCAGTGCAAAGTTGTATTTCCATCCTGCACTAATTGCCTTCAATTGGTTTAAAGTTTCACTCTGATGGAATACACCCCACCACCACTGTTTAAGCAAGGTGCCTCGGCGCGCGCGAAGATGCTGTTTTTTGCGCTGATTGCCGTGGGGTTGCTCATGGCCGATTCGCGTCTAAAAGCACTATCTGCAGTGCGGCAAGTCGTCGGTGCTGCTTTGTATCCTTTGCAAGTGGTGGCCATGCTGCCGCGTGATGCAATCTTCGCAGTCAGTGATTATTTCACTTCACTCACTACCCTGAAAGCTGACAACGAGCGCATGCGCGAACAGCAGGTTTTGAATGCGCAGCAATTACAGCAGAGCCAAGAACTACTGGCCGAGAACGCTCACTTACGCAAACTACTCGCCGCTTCTGAGCGCCTGACCTTGAAGTCAGTGATGAGTGAAATTTTGTATGACGCGCGTGATCCTTTTTCGCGCAAGGTCATTATCGATCGCGGATCTAGCCATCAGATTCAGCCCGGCCAACCTGTGATTGATGATCTGGGTGTGATTGGCCAAGTCACTCGCGTTTTCCCTTTTACGTCTGAAGTAACCCTGCTAACCGACAAAGACCATGCGATACCGGTTCAAGTATTGCGCAGTGGTGTGCGTAGCGTGGCGTATGGTCGCGGTCAGACGGGCGTACTTGAATTGCGTTTCATGGCATCGAACGCGGATATTCAACGCGGCGACGTGTTGCTGACCTCAGGTATTGACGGTGTTTATCCCACCGGATTGGCCGTAGCAACGGTGGTGTCCGTTGATGCAAAAACGTCTGATGCCTTTGCGCGCATTCTTTTGCAACCGACGGCGGGAATTGCTCGCCATCGTCAGCTCCTAGTTTTGCTGTCTGATGCTAAACAAATGCCTGCACCTCCACCACCGGTGGAAGCACCGATTCAAACCGACGCCCGCAAACGACATAAAGATCCGGAAGCCCCATGATTGATCGCGACCATATTCTGCTGCCCGTCAATCCAGCCTTCATCGGCTTTAGTTTGGTGGCGGCGTTTTTCATGAATTTATTCCCTTGGGGTGGTTGGGGTTGGGTGCCTGATTTTGTCGCGCTGACGTTAATTTTTTGGAGCATCTACCAACCGCGTAAAGTCGGTATCGGCATTGCCTTCTTGATGGGCTTGGTGATGGATGTGCACAGTGCGTCACTACTCGGCGAAAACGCATTGGCTTACACGCTGCTGTCGTATTTTGCGATCACGATTCATCGCCGCGTACTGTGGTTCCGACCTTCAGTGCAGGCGTTACATGTGTTGCCCTTACTGGTCGTGATGCAAATCGTACAAATGCTGATACAACTGGCCGTCACTGGTAAATTTCCGGGCTGGCTGTATTTCGCACAAAGCATCGTCGCCACCATCATCTGGCCCGTCGTTTGTTGGTTATTACTAGCGCCGCAACGACGCGCCGTGGATCGCGATGAAACACGCCCTATCTAATCATGTCAACGCACGTAACACATCGACCGTTCGACACGGCCAGCAATGACAGAAATTAAAGATACCGAACGCGAACTACAACTGTTCAGGCTGCGCCTGTCGGTAGCCGGCGTGGTCGTTTTTGTTTGCTTTGGTTTGTTGATGCTGCGCTTTCTTTGGCTGCAAGCGGTTCGGCACAGTGAATATTTCGAACGTGCTGAAAGTAATCGTATCTCTGTCGTTCCGGCGGTACCGAATCGCGGATTAATTGTTGATAGAAACGGCGTCGTCTTAGCACGTAATTTTTCTGCTTACACCTTAGAGATCACGCCCGCCAAAATTGAACGCAATCTCGATGTGGTGATTGATGAGCTGGCACAGTTGGTAGATATACAGCCGAAAGATCGCAAGCGATTTCGTCGGTTAATGGAAGAATCAAAAACATTTGAAAGCCTTCCTATTCGCACCCGACTAAGTGATGCTGAAGTTGCGCGCTTTGCGGCGCAGCGCTACCGTTTTCCGGGCGTCGATATTCAAGCGCGTTTGTTTCGCCAATATCCTCTTGGACAAACAGCATCCCACATGATCGGTTACATCGGCCGCGTGAATAAAACAGAAGCCGAGCGATTAGAGAGTGGTGATGATGCGGCTAACTACCGCGGCACTGAATATATCGGCAAAGAAGGTATAGAAAAAAGCTACGAGCGAGAATTGCACGGCACCACCGGCTATGACGAAATTGAGGTCTCTGCGGGTGGGCGGGCTGTGCGTAATTTGTCGCGTACTGCTCCGACTGCGGGTAATAATTTAATTTTGTCTGTCGATATTGAGCTGCAAAAAATCATCGAGCATGCTTTTGGAGATAGGCGCGGTGCCTTAGTGGCGATCGAACCATCGACCGGTGACATATTGGCGTATGTGTCGATGCCGACCTTCGATCCGAATTTATTTGTCGAAGGTATTGATGCCAAAAGTTGGGAAGAGCTGAATACCTCGCTCGATAAACCTTTGTTGAATCGTCCCTTGATTGGCAGTTATCCACCTGGCTCGACCTTTAAGCCGTATATGGCGTTGGCATCATTGGAATTAGGTAAGCGTACGCCGGAAGCAGCTATTTTCGATCCCGGTTATTTTTGGTTCGGGAATAACAAATTTCGCGACGATAAAGAAGGTGGGCATGGCCGCGTCGATATGTATAAATCGATCGTCCAGAGCTGCAATACGTACTACTACAATTTGGCGAATGATTTAGGCATTGATGCGATTCACGACTTCATGAAGCCTTTGGGTTTTGGGCAGCTGACCGGCATTGACCTCGAAAACGAGCGCCGTGGCGTGCTGCCTTCGCAGGAATGGAAGCGCAATACGTATAAAAAACCAGAGCAGCAAAAATGGTATGCCGGTGAAACAATTTCTGTCGGCATTGGTCAGGGATATAACTCATTCACTCCGCTGCAGTTAGCACATGCTGTTTCAAATCTTAGTAACAACGGTATCGTAATGAAGCCGCATTTGGTGAAGATGGTTGAAAGCGGTACCACCAAAGCGCGTAAGCTCACCGTGCCTAAAGAGAGTTATCGCATACCGTTAAAACAAGACAACATTGATTTCATTAAGCAAGCGATGATAGGCGTGACCAAAGAAGGTACGTCAGCGCGTTCATTTGCGAATGCACCATACATATCGGGCGGTAAGACAGGTACTGCTCAGGCGGCCGCTTTGAGTCGAAATGTTAAATACGACGCCAGTAAAATTTCAGAGCGTTTGCGCGATCACTCCTTGTACATTGCATTTGCACCCGCCGACAAGCCAAAGATCGCTTTAGCCGTGATCGTTGAGAATGCAGGTTTTGGTGCTGCAGCTGCGGCACCGATAGCGCGCTTAGCGATGGATTACTACCTGACGGGTAAGCGACCAGATGAGCCCGCCAAGCCAGCGGCTAAAGTCGTTGATTCAGCACAGCCAATACAGCCAGCGCAGCCTGCATCCTCAACACAGCCAGCGCCAGCGAAGCCCGATGTTACGAAGCCGGTTACGAAAGCGGCCGATACGGCACTGCCGTCAGCAGTCGTTAAAACGGATGCCGCTAAACCTATTGTTAAGGCAGCCGACAATCCAGCGCAATCTGCAGTCGTTAAAACGGATGCCACTAAACCTGTTGTTAAAGCAGCCGACAATCCAGCGCAATCTGCAGTCGTTAAAACGGATGCGACGAAACCCGTCGTAAAAGCTAGCGATTCAACTCAGCCGACAGCAATAAAAACCGACACGACCAAACCCAGTACACCCAAGCCTGTTGAACCCAATCGAGGGGCGCCACAATGATGTCTGGTTTTCAAGGAGCGCGTTATCCGGTGCTAGAAACCGTCAAGCGACGCTTCTTTATTTTTGACCGCTCACTGACGATCGTTCTTGGTTTAATTCTTTTGTTGGGCTGTCTTGCCGTATCGTCGGCAGCATGGAATTTCCCTGGGCGCTTTGAAGGTCATTTACGAAATATTGCTGTGGGTATCGCGGTGATGTGGATTGCTGCCATGATTCCGCCGCAAAAATTAATGCGCTTTGCGGTACCGATTTATGTAGTGGGCCTTTCATTACTTGTGGGCGTCGCACTGTTTGGATTAATTAAAAATGGTGCTAGACGTTGGTTGAATGTTGGCGTGATTATTCAACCTTCCGAAATCATGAAGCTGGCGCTGCCGCTAACACTTGCTTGGTACTTTCAAAAACGCGAAGGCATGATTCGCTGGCGTGACTTCTTGATGGCAGGCTTGTTGCTGGCGTTGCCGGTGGGCTTGATCATGCGTCAGCCAGATTTGGGTACCGCGGTGCTGGTGACTTCGTCAGGATTTTTTGTCATTTTTCTAGCTGGACTATCTTGGCGTTTGATCATTGGTTTAGGCGTCGCTGGTCTGGCAAGCTTGCCCCTAGTCTGGACCATGCTGCATGACTATCAGCGACACCGCATCATGACCTTGATTGATCCAACTTCTGATCCTTTAGGAAAAGGATTTCACATCATTCAATCAACGATTGCGATTGGTTCGGGTGGATTGATCGGTAAGGGTTGGCTCAACGGTACGCAGTCACATCTTGAGTTCATACCTGAGCGCACCACCGATTTTATTTTCGCTGTGTTTTCTGAAGAATTTGGCTTGCTCGGGAATGGCGTACTGTTAGTTCTCTATTTACTGTTGATTGGTCGCGGCCTGATCATTGCAGCGAATGCGCCGACACTTTTTTCTCGCTTACTTGCGGGCTCGCTTACGCTGTCGATATTTACCTACGTATTTGTGAATATGGGTATGGTGAGTGGCATTCTTCCGGTGGTGGGTGTGCCATTGCCATTCATGAGTTATGGTGGCACCGCGTTTGTAACGCTAAGCTTGGGTGTTGGAACGTTGATGAGTATTCAGCGCCATCGTACCTTGGTACAGACCTGATGAGGTCGCTATGAATAGTCAAATCACTTTACATAGGCGGAGCATGCAGCCCAGTTTGACAGTGCTGAGTATCACGCTATGTGCACTCGTTTTATCTGCTTGCACCACTGTCGATTTGACTGTGCGTGATGAGCCTGCCCGTAGCTCACCGCCAGCGGCTCCTTCGGCTTCTTCTTCTTCAACCAATGTCACACCGACGCCACCGAGTACTGAGGCAAAAAAGCCCGGCGGCTATTACAAAGATGACGGCCCGAGCGATGCTATTCCTGAGGGCTTGGTTGATACGCCGGATGCTGAACCAAAAATCGAGCCTATCGCGAAGGGGCCGAGTAAGCCGTACACCATTCTCGATCAAACCTATGTGCCGATCACGGATGATCGGCCGTATATTCAACGCGGCAAAGGTAGTTGGTACGGGAAAAAATTCCATGGCCAGCGCACCGCTTCAGGCGAAATCTATGACATGTTCAAGATGACAGCCGCGCATCCCACCTTGCCGATTCCTTCCTATGCGCGGGTAACTAATCTGCGCAACGGTAAGCAAGTAATTGTTCGCATTAATGATCGTGGTCCGTTTCATGCGTCGCGCATTATTGATATGTCATACACCGCTGCGTTGAAGCTGGGCTTCATTCAAATCGGTAGTACGGAGCTCGAAGTCGAGCGTATCTTGCCTGACGAAATTGTGCGTATGCAGGAAGCTAAGCGTCGTAAAGGCGCTCTTGCTACGACAAACGAATCGGCTGATCCAATGGCGCGCTTAGCGAATGGCAGTACACCGCCAGTGGCTGCTGAGACTGGCGGGATTTTTTTACAGTTTGGCGCATACGCTCAAGTACACAATGCTGATGCAATGCGCATTCGATTGCTGGCAGGATGGCCGCAAGAATTACCTGAGCCAGTCATTGTACAAACGGGTGGTTTGTATCGATTGCATAGCGGCCCGTTCGCTACACGCGAGACGGCAAAAACTGCCGCTGATTTGCTAAAAGAAGTTACGCAGATTCAGACGTCGATTGTTCAGAAATAATTTCTTTTTTACCGATCGCTTTATTCGTCGGTAGTTTGCATTTTTAGCGCTAAGTCATACAGCGCATTTTTCTTCAGGCCGGTAATCCGCGCAGCTAGCGCCGCTGCTTGGCTGACTGAGTTACTTTCCAAAAGAATGCTCAACACGCGCGTTGCTTCCGACAGATCGGGCTCGTCGCTTGCAACGGCTGCTTCGACTAGCAACACGAATTCTCCTTTTTGATGTTCGGGCGCCATAGCTAACCAGCTGTGCAACTCCCTCAATTGGCAGCGATGAATTTGTTCAAATAATTTTGAGAGTTCGCGTGCAACCACAACGCGCCGTTCTCCGCCTAAAGCGTTGGCCAATGCTTGAGCTGTTTCGAGAATCCTGTGTGGAGCCTCATAAAAAACTAGTGTGGCACGAGTGCTTAGTAAGCCGGATAGCAACTGAGCACGTTGACTGGTTTTGCTGGGCAAGAAACCGACAAAATGAAATTCATCCGTCCTCAATCCACTGGCGGATAAAGCAGCAATTCCAGCGCAGGCGCCCGCAATGGGGATGACACGTAAGCCGGCTGCGATAACCGCATCAACGATGTGTGCGCCTGGGTCAGATATGGCCGGTGTACCTGCATCGGAAACTAAAGCAATACGTTCACCTTTGCGCAATCGAGTAATGATTTTTTCTGCAGATTCACGTTCATTATGCTGATGAGCAGAAAACAAGGGCGTTGACAAGCCGAGTCGTGACATTAAAAGCCCAGTGTTGCGCGTATCTTCACATCCAATGGCATCAACTAGTGAAAGCACCTTCAATGCGCGCAAACTCACATCCGCGATATTCCCGATTGGCGTAGCTACTACATACAATGCGCTCTCAGGAAACTGCTGCTGCTCTAGGTCGCTAGCAAGTTGCGTAAGGCTGGTCAGCAGAGAAGTTGAAGAAGTGGGCATGAACAGATGGCATCAAAATTAACGGGATGACAGGCTAGTAATACACTTGTCATCAACGCATTGTACAAAACACTGGCTACTCGTTAGCACTCATAATGACAAAAGAGTTAAACAAGTCGTCGCTAGGAAGAATGGCTGAGGATAGAGCGCTTGTCTACCTAGAGCAACAAGGCCTAGTATGCGTCAAGCGCAATTATGCCTGTCGTTATGGCGAGATTGATCTGGTCATGAACGATGGACCACTGTTGGTGTTTGTTGAAGTGCGAATGCGAAAGAATTCGAATTATGGAGGGGCTGCCGCCAGCGTGGATGCAGCGAAACAGCGGCGACTCTGGCGTACAGCCGAGCATTATTTAATGCGGTATCGCACGTTGCCCGCGTGCCGATTTGACGTGGTGGCGATAGACGGCGATACCTTAGCTTGGATGCGCGCTGTCATTAATCGATAATTCGCTCGATAAAATCACTAAATATAGTGATTCAATTGACGCTGTATTCATAGCAGCATTTATAATCTGCCCATCATGAGTAAGCAACGAGTTATCAATCATTTCAACGAAAGCGCTGAGCTAAAGATACAGCTAGCCGGCGAATTGGCGCAGCCCATTGTGCAGGCGATAGAGCTGATGTTCGTCGCCCTCTCCAATGGTAATCGCATACTGGCATGTGGAAACGGTGGCTCGGCCGCATTGTGTCAGCATTTTTCTGCGCAATTAGTCGGTCGCTTTGAGCGCGAACGCTTACCACTTCCTGCGATGGCGCTCTCTACGGATTCATCGATAGTGACAGCGGTGGGTAATGATTATGGCTTTGGCGATATTTTTGCTAAGCAAATACATGCCTACGGCCAGGCTGGCGATATATTGTTTGCGTTATCAAGTTCAGGTGTTTCAGCGAATGTAATGGCAGCGATTGACGCAGCGCTGGAGCGCGATATGCGTGTCGTTGCACTAACCGGCGCCAGTGGCGGAAACATTCCGCGATCACTGACAGATGCCGACGTGCACATAGGTGTGCCTTATGAGCGCGCTGCACGAATTCAGGAAGTACATTTATTAATCGTCAATTGTCTTTGCGATGGTATTGATGTCGCACTTTTCGGAGGAGATTCAGAATGAAATCTGACGCACAGTTTTCCGCTACGTTGAAAGCCATTCGACGCCCATTGCTCGTTGTGACTTGGTCTGCAGCATTGGCAGTTACGCTGCAAGGTTGTTTGCCTGTCATGGTCGGCGGCACAGTGATGGGAACCATGTCGGCTACGGATAGACGCAGCTTAGGCTCGCAGGCAGACGACACCGCGATTGTGCTCAAAGCAGAAGGCCGTGCTATGAAAATAACCGGTGATCAAGGGCGCGTCTCAGTCAATAGTTTCAATCGGCATGTGTTGTTAACCGGTGAAGTTAAAGATGAAAAAATGAAAGCCGAAGTAGAACAGCAAATTAAAACCATTGATGGTGTTAAACAAATCGAAAATGATTTAGAAATTGCTCCAGTATCGAGTCTGGGTGTGCGTTCAAATGATTTGGTTATCAGTGGCAAAGTAAAGGCAGCAATCGTCGACACAAAAGATTTGTATCTCAGTGCATTCAAAGTTCATACGGACAGAGGTGTGGTGTACTTGATGGGGCGCGTGACTCAGCGTGAAGGAAAGCTTGCTGCCGAAGTGGCACGCAATGCGGCCAGCAAAATCAAAAAAGTCGTCAAGCTATTCGAATACATCACCGAAGACGATTTGAAGGATTTCGCACCTAGGCCCCCTGCTGAGCCTCCTAAGGATGCAGCCAACAAGGATGCTGCAAAATAAGACCTACGCAGGGCGAGCCTCATACTAGGCTCCACCTGACTAGCCTATAATTGTATTAGCGCTTTTGCCTAAACAGGATTTTTTATGTCTCGTCATTTCCCCCGTCGCGTCGCCGGCCTGACCATTATTCAAACTATGTCGTTGCTGGTCATACTGGGCATCATATTGTTCGCTGCGCTGTCATTATTCAAAAAAGAATCAGCTCCAGCTGTGAGCTTTCGCACGTTAAACGGCGAGCAAATAGCCATGGAGTCCTTGCGCGGCAAGGTTGTTCTCGTAAATTTTTGGGCCACCAGTTGCTCCACCTGCGTGCAAGAAATGCCCGAGATGGTAGAGACGTATAAAAAATATTCTGATCGCGGTTTAGAATTTATCGCTGTGGCTATGAGTTATGACCCGCCAAACTATGTGATGAATTTTTCTGAGAGCCGCCAGCTACCGTTTAAAGTAGCGTTGGATAGCGACGGCCAAGCTGCCAAATCATTTGGTGACGTTAAACTCACACCAACAACTTTTGTGATTGGTAAAGATGGCAGCATATTGAAGCGCTATGTCGGCATTCCCGAATTTGCGGCTATGCATCAGTTGCTGGAAAAAGCACTGGCGATTTAACTGTAGGCTAACTAGAAACGAGTAACTCTTTTACGTTAGCCTCAGAGTCACGTTACTAGTACGTGACTAATACGTGGCTTACTCTAGCCCAGCGCTTTTTGCCTGTTGGTCAGCGTGATACGAGCTACGCACCATCGCCCCAACAGCAGCGTGAGCAAATCCCATTTCAATCGCTTTTTCTTCGTACATCTTAAAAATATCGGGATGTACGTAACGACGCACAGGTAAATGATCGCCGCTAGGCATCAGGTATTGACCTAAGGTCAGCATGTCGACGTTGTGCTCGCGCATGTCACGCATTACTTGCACTATCTCGTCATCCGTTTCACCCAAGCCCACCATCAGTCCCGATTTAGTCGGTACGTCAGGATGCAGCTCTTTGAAGCGTTTTAACAGATTCAAGGAATACGCATAGTCCGAACCCGGACGTGCTTCGCGATACAGTCGGGGCACGGTTTCAAGATTGTGATTCATCACATCCGGTGGTGCGGCTTTGAGAATCTCCAACGCGCGATCCATACGGCCACGAAAATCGGGCGTCAGTATTTCGATACGAGTCGAGGGTGATAAAGCGCGCACTCGCTGTATACATTCAACAAAATGTGCCGCTCCACCATCGCGCAGATCATCTCTATCAACTGAGGTAATCACAACGTACGATAACTTCAACGCAGCGATAGTTTTAGCCAGATTTTCTGGTTCATTCGTGTCCAGTGGATCAGGGCGTCCATGGCCGACATCGCAGAAAGGGCAGCGGCGAGTGCATTTATCACCCATGATCATGAATGTCGCAGTACCTTTGCCAAAGCACTCACCAATATTCGGACAAGACGCTTCTTCGCAGACGGTGACGAGATTATTGCTACGTAAAATATCTTTGATCTCGTAGAAGCGAGTACTAGGTGATGCTGCTTTTACGCGTATCCAATCAGGCTTGGGTAATCGTTCAGCCGGAATGATTTTGATAGGAATGCGCGCAGTTTTTCCAGCGCCTTTTTGCTTGTCGCTCGCTTGGTAGGGTGGCAGTGTATCGTTAGAGCTCATGCGATTTATGGTTGGGTCAGCTGTACGTGCAAATGATGGGTAAGTAACTGCTGCGCTTCACTCAGCGACGTCGTTACACCTAAGGTTTTCATGTCGATAGTTTGCAAGCCGGCATAGCCACAGGGATTGATCCACGAAAAAGGTTGAAGATCCATAGCCACATTCAGTGATACACCGTGATAGGTGCAGCCATTACCTCGAATCTTCAATCCTAATGCGGCAATCTTCGCGCCTTGATGCTCGCCGTTCGCTACATAAATACCGGGCGCGCCTAGCTTGCGTTCACCGCTTAAATTATACGCCGCAAGCGTATCAATCACTGCTTGCTCGATACGGTTAACAAACTCGCGTGGCAATATCTTTTTCGCCTGCCGACGTAAATCAAACAGTAAATACACGACCGCCTGACCCGGCCCGTGATAAGTCACCTCGCCGCCGCGATCGGTTTGTACAATGGGAATGTCATGGGCATGAATAATATGCGCCGGGTCGGCACCCAGTCCTAAGGTGAAGACTGGAGGGTGCTCCACCATCCAAAGTTGATTCGCTGTGGCCGCACTGCGAGCATCGGTAAAAGCACGCATGGCAGCAAAGGTCGTGTCGTAGGCTTCGTATCCGCGCTGCTCTGTCAGCGTATCTATCATGCGATTTACAACACCATTTTGACCATGGGGTGTGAGGATAAAGCGCGGTATAAATTATCGAGCTGTTCACGGCTTGTAGCACGTACCGTGACTGTCAGCGATAAATAATTCCCTTTCGTTGACGGCCGCATTTCTAATTTACCGGCATGAAACTCCGGATCATGAGAGATCACCACATCCACCATCGTTTGGGCAAACGTATCCTGCATTGCACCCATGATCTTTATAGGAAAATCGCAGGGATAGTCAATCAAACTATCAGCAGGGTTTAGCATACGGCAGTCCTAACGTTGAAATAGCAGCCTGATCGAATCGAGCCCTCGACCAATGATCGTCGCCTGATTCACTTGTTCTAGTGCCTGCAAAGGAATTTCATTCACCACCTTACCATCAGCCATCATTTTTAGTGTACCTACGCGACTGTATTGTGCAATCGGTGCAACCAAAGGATCGGTGCGTTCGACCACCGGTTTAAGTTTGGCGCTAGAGCCACGCGGTAAACTCACATACACATCATGATCAAAACCTAGTTTAATTTCATTCTGCGATCCTTTCCAAACGGTAGGCGTTAAAACAGCCTGCTCTTTGGAATAAATTTTGAATGAATCAAAATTCAAAAAGCCCCAATTCAATAATTTTTGACTTTCTTGTGAGCGCACAGAATCGGAATCTGTACCCAATACGACAGAAATCAGTCGCCGTTCATGATTGCCGCTGACGCGTTTAGCTGACGCAATTAAGCAATAACCGGCGGCTTGTGTGTGACCGGTTTTCATACCATCGACCGTAGGGTCTAACCAGAGCAGGCGATTACGATTTGGTTGGGTGATGCGGTTGTAGGTGAAGTTCTTAGTTGAATAGATTTTGTAATACTCAGGAAAATCAGTAATTAAGTGCGCCGCAAGTATCGACAAATCACGCGCCGTTGAGTAATTATTCGGATGTGGTAAACCATGTGGATTAGCGTAGCGTGTGTTTTTCATGCCCATACGCTGTGCTTCGCGATTCATCAGATCAGCAAACGCTGCTTCGGTACCCGATACCGCTTCGGCAAGTGCCACTGCTGCATCGTTACCCGATTGCACGATCAAACCATACAGCAGATCATTCACGCGAACAGCAGAATTTGGCTCAATAAACATCTTTGAGCTATCGCCATCGACCTTCCAGGCATTAACCGACACATTAATAGTTTGATTCAGATCGAGCCGTTTTTCGCGCACCGCAGAAAACGCAAGATACGCCGTCATGATTTTTGTCAGTGATGCAGGTTCTATGCGTTGATCAGGATCTTGTGCGGCTAAGACTTGATTACTGCTGGCATCGAGCAGTAGCCATGAACGTGCTGCAATAGTTGGAGCCGGCAAATTTTGTGCAGCTGTCGCACCCAACATAAGAAAGGCAGCGCAGGCTACGAGGAATTTTTTCATTCGAGAATTTTGAGTTGAATAAAGCAGAAAAGTAGTACGAATTATAACGCCCACTGAAGACTACGGGTGCCAGTAATCGATAACAAGTTGCTTGATGTGGTGAAGCTTACGATGAAAAAAATGGTCGGCACCAGGAATGACAATGACTGGTAAATCTTGCGGACGTGCCCAGTCAAGTACATCGCTTAAAGGAATAGTGTCATCCTGCTCGCCGTGAATGAGCAAGGTATCCGATGGAACCTCGGGCATGGCCCATTTACCCGCGGCACAGCCCACCAACACTAGTCGTTGCGCGGGATTTTCTAGCGCCGTTAGTCGTTGTTGTAATTGCGATTGCACAAATGTGCCAAATGAAAATCCAGCGAGCGCTATCGGCAACTTCGGATACTGTGCTGACATGTGCGCATGTAGTAAAGCCATATCATCGGTTTCGCCCAATCCGGCATCATGAGTGCCACCAGATTGCCCTACCCCACGAAAATTCATGCGCACGCTCAGATAGCCGACCGCGATAAAAGCTCGTGCTAAGGTTTGCACCACTTTGTTATCCATCGTGCCGCCATACAAGGGGTGAGGATGAGCAATCAGTGCGATGCCGCGCGGAGGATTTTCTGGCTTATCGAGTCGGCACTCCAATGAGCCGACGTTGCCGCTTAACGTGAATTCTTGCGTTTGCGAATTCATGTTCAAATCTTTAAACGTTCAACAACCTTCCCGCCGACCAAGTGAGAATCAATGATTTCATCCACATCCTGTTGATCGACATAGGTGTACCAGACACCTTCGGGATAAATCACCATCACAGGACCTTCTTCGCAGCGATCAAGACAACCCGCTTTATTCATGCGTACTTTACCGTGGCCGTTCATGTCGAGTGCTTTAAGCCGTTTTTTTGCATATTCTTGTATGCCTGCCGAGCCGCGATCATGGCAGCAAGTGCGGCCGTCCTCGCGCTGATTAATGCAGACAAATACGTGGTGTTGATAGTAGGGCTGATCGCTCATAATAGTAAAGCGTTTGAGTTGAGTTTAAGTTAGGTTTGATAGATGAAAACGAGAACTGATACAAGAGCTATAAACAAGAATGAGTCATCATACACTGACCGAAAGAGACGACAGGATTACTCCGAATAGCCATGCGTTTTATGTGTCAAGAACCAGAGCGCCAATAAAGGCCACGTCAGCGAAAGAAAATGGGCAGCGCCATTAAAGTTAAGAAATTTACCTTGTACCCACTCTTGCAGTGTCGATAAAAAATAGGGATTAGCCGGTGCGATGTTTATTAACATTAGGCTGATACCTAAAGAGAAAATTGCAGCGCGACGCTGTGCCACAGCAGGGGCGAAGGATAATCCGCCGAGCATCACTAAGCCCATCATCAAGCCACTCGCGGCACTCGGAGTGAACCAGCCAAAGGCATCATCCGGATCGAACAAAATCGCATGCGCTAATGTTTTGACGGTGATTGCAGAAACCATCAACAGAAAAGCTAGCATCGCTTTGGGCGCTGTGTTTCGGGTCTGGCACAACAGCGTTAATACAGCCCCCGTCATGCCACAGGCAGTGATGATAACTTCGGCAGGCAGATAGTGCTCAATACCTGCACCCGCTTGTATCCAGATCCATTGACCCAGATCCACAGGACTTTCAAGTACGTCGGAGAACCAGCTCGAGATCGTCCCTAACACTTGACCATGACCAAACAGATAAGGCTGCGGGAAAATTTGTGCCAAAGGCCACAGCGCAATCACTATCAGTCCCCGACTCGCTTGCTGAGAAAACCATAACCGGCGTAATGCTCGCAATTGGCTTTGTTCCAGTATCGGTCGGCGTAGTAACTCACCGAGTAATGCGCCAAGTATCGTGCCGAAAGTATTGGTCAGCACATCTAAATTGCTGGATACGCGCGAAGGCAAAAAACTTTGTACCGATTCCAGCAGTAGTGCTAGAAAAATTCCACACAGGCTGGCCACCACAATAGCGGGTAGTGCGCGCAACCGAGGATAAAGCGCTAATACGCCTAGCAGGCCTAGCGGTATGTAGCCGATGACATTGACCGTTAGATCAAATCCCGTCCAGTAGTGCGGCAAGTGTTCGGTGAGATATGACCAGGGCAGTAATCCCTTGTCATGCCAGCCCGAAAAAGGATAGCAGCTTGCATACACCACCAGCAGCGAGTAAAAAGCTAAGGCAACGCGCACCGACGCAGATGCTTTACCGGTGATTTGCGTAACAGATTTCGGGTCACCGGAAAGCGGTGTTCTTAGAGCTGGCATGAGTGGCAGTGTATTTGAGTTTAGCCCGCTCGTCATCCGCGCATCATCCGTATGTCACCCTCAGCAGCGGCTACCGATACAATGTGCGTCATGAGTACGCCTTTGATCGCAGACCAAATAATCCGCCAGCTCGGTGCCGTAGCGCGCGACCTGAAGGTTGAGGTGCTGGCCACTACCCAGTCAACCAACGCTGATTTGCGTTCGCGTATTACCGAGTTAAGCTCGCCGCTCTTATTGGTTGCCGAAAATCAGACCGCAGGGCGTGGGCGCGCCGGTCGTAGCTGGCATTCAGCGCCGGGCGATAGTTTGTGTTTTTCGCTGGCTTGGCCATTAACACTTCCTATCGATCGCATCACCGGCTTGCCTTTAGCGGCCGGTGTTGCGGTGGCAGATGCTTTGCATCGATCGGGCTGGTCGGTGCAACTGAAGTGGCCGAATGATTTGCTTCTTAATTCGGCCAAGCTCGGTGGTTTGTTGATTGAAACAGTCTCGACTGCTCGCACAACAAATGATCACCGAGTGTGGGTTGTGATTGGCGTGGGTATCAACATTCATGCGAATCCGCAGCGTGATGCGGCGATTGAATATCCAACAGCTTTTTTAAGTAATCAGCCACTGGATAGAAATAATTTGCTGGCGAAAATTACTGAATCTTTATGCGCGATGTTAGTGCAGTTTGATCGGCATGGATTGCAACCTTTTGTCGATCGCTGGCATGCACTGCATGCGTACCAAAATCAGCAGGTAACACTGCATGAAAATGGTCGGTTATTACATGAGGGTGTTGCGCGCGGCATTAATGACAATGGATGCTTGCTGCTTGATACCGCAACTACTCAACGGACTATTTCGACCGGCGATGTGTCACTTCGATCGGCTGCACCTCATACAACAGCGGGAGTGACTAATGCAGCTGTTGATTGACGCCGGAAATACGCGCATTAAATGGGCGCTAGCCGCCACCGATCATGTTGTGGGTGAGTGGCATGCAATGGGCAGCGCTGTGCACGCCGATCTGGAAAAATTAAAACAAGCATGGTCAGCGCATAACATTCAGCGCGTCTTGATTTCAAATGTGGCAGGCGAGGCGGTAGCATTTCAGTTGAAAAAAATGTTAGCTGAGTTAACTGTGCCCGAGTCATCGCTAATGTGGTTTCGTGCTCAAGCTGAGTGTGCCGGTGTGCGCAATGCGTATGCGCAGCCGACCCAACTGGGCAGCGATAGGTTTGCATCACTGATTGGAGCACGTCATCGGTATGGCGGGCAGCGGTTATTGGTGGTGACCTGCGGAACCGCGACCACCATCGATGCATTGGAAGCGGATGGCACTTTTATCGGGGGCATGATTCTGCCCGGGCTGGCCACAATGGCCACTTCGCTAGCGGTTAACACCGCGCTGCTACCCGCCGTTGATAAGGCAGAAAGAGTGCGCGTGTTTGCCGATAATACGCATGACGCCATTATCAGTGGCTGCTTGACGGCACAGGTGGGTGCTATCAGGTATGCGTATGAGCAGCGCGCGAACCCGTCCGCTCGATGCGTGCTCTCTGGCGGCGCCGCGCAGTACCTTGGCCCGTATTTGCCGGTGCCATTTGATGCCGTGGATAATTTGGTTTTGCTGGGCTTAGATGCCGCTGTTGGGGGAGTCTCTTACTAATGTTTAGATTGTTATTCTGGCTGTTGTTGCTAGCCAATCTGGTGTTGCTTACTTTACTTCCCGGGCCCTTACCTTGGATGGCGACGCTCGAGCCACAGCGGCTCTTGCAGCAAGTGCAGCCTGATAGCGTGAAGCTACTTCCCAACCCGCTGACTAATAACACGGCGAAGCTAGCGCCGCCCGCAGAGCCGTGCGTTGAAATGGGTGATTTCAGTGCATCGGCGGCGACAAAATTTGAGTCACGACTGGCAAAATTAAAACTCCCTTCGCTGCCGCTCAAACAACAAGTTCAATCCCCACAAGCCAGCTTGGTATTCATTCCGCCGCAGTCGGATGAGGCTAGTGCCAATCGTCGCATTGCCAAGTTGCGTGCGTTGGGTTTTACCGATGTGTCTGTGGTGAGAGAGCCGCTCGCGCGGCGCTGGGGCATTTCAGTGGGCTTGTTTACCAGTGCCGAATTGGCCGGTGCTCAATTAGAGAATTTGAAAAAAGCTGGGATTACTGATGCGCGTATCGAAGAGCATCCGCTCAACTCGGCGCGTTTTTCCTATCAGTTAAAGGGCTACGCGAGCGAGGACAAGCCTGAGCTGAAAGCGCTGATTACCGAGTTTTCAGGAGTCACGCTGCGCAGCTGCAAGCACTAGCACCTAAAGGCGCTTAGACGCCTGCGTCACTCTGGGCTATCTCTTTTAGGCACGCCGGACAAAAGCAGGCATCACCTGTACCACCCGCCTCAGCGAGGACGCTGGTGGGAATCGGTGGCAGCTCCATGCACCAGCATCGCTCATCCTCAGCTCCGTCCATCATTGCACAGTGAAAGCTTAGGCCACATTTTACGCAGGCGCTCATCAAATATCTCCAGTGTTAGTCTGGTTCAGCCGTGTTGGGGAAGCGGTTCTATACTCGACTCCGCGCTTTTTAGGAGTCGTTCGGTAACAGCAGGTCACTATCATTTCATAAGACGCGAGCGCGATCCAGTTTAGCTGTAAAATCGCGCGCTATTCCCCACCACCTCTTCGATAGCCACCGCAATGCCCACTACGACGATTGCTCCAGAAATCAAAGCCGAAATTTTGGCTGAAGCGCTGCCCTATATCCGTAAATTCCATGGCAAGACCATCGTTGTTAAATACGGCGGTAATGCGATGACAGAAGAGCGCTTAAAGCATGGCTTTGCGCGCGATGTGATTTTGCTGAAATTAGTAGGTATGAATCCAGTGGTGGTGCATGGTGGCGGCCCGCAGATCGACAGTGCGCTTAAAAAAATTGGTAAGCAAGGCACGTTCGTGCAAGGCATGCGCATCACTGATGAAGAAACCATGGAAGTGGTTGAATGGGTTTTGGGTGGTGAGGTGCAGCAAGACATCGTTATGCTAATCAATCACTACGGCGGACAGGCCGTAGGTTTGACTGGTAAAGACGGCGGTTTGATACGAGCGCGCAAGATGCAGATGCCAGACAAAGAACATCCGGGCACGTTTCTCGACATTGGATTTGTTGGTGAGATTGAAGCGATTAATCCCGCAGTCGTTAAGGCGCTTCAGGATGATGCATTCATTCCTATTATTTCGCCGATTGGTTTTGGTGTAGATGGACAAGCCTACAACATCAATGCTGATCTGGTCGCCGGAAAGATTGCTGAGATTTTACGTGCAGAGAAGCTCATCATGATGACTAACATTCCGGGCGTCATGGATAAAAATGGCAAGCTGCTGACCGATTTATCCGCGCGCGAAATTGATGAGATGTTTGAAGACGGTACGATTTCCGGCGGCATGCTGCCGAAAATTTCTTCTGCATTAGATGCCGCAAAATCAGGCGTTAATACGGTGCACATCATCGATGGACGGATTGAACATTCGCTATTGCTAGAAGTGCTAACAGAGCAAGCGTTTGGCACGATGATCCGATCGCATTAATTTGCTGCTGATCGACAGTAAATTTTTAGCTGAACAAGTGCGGTTAATCCGTTTGACGCGTCTAGCGTGCCTGTTGTGTCTACGTCGTGCGGAGCAAGCATGAAGCGCAAACTAGTCTGGCTATTCGATCTCGACAATACCTTGCATGATGCCGGGCATGCGATTTTCCCTGCGATAAATCGCAATATGAATGCGCTGATTGCACGCGTGCTCGAAGCAGAAGCTAAACCTTCCCATGCAGAGGCCGTTAACGAGATGCGTGTAGCGTATTGGCAGCGTTACGGTGCAACCTTGCTGGGCATGATGCGCCATCATGCGATTCGCTCAGAAGATTTTTTACGCGACGCACACGAGTTCAGTAACCTCTCACAAATGATTCGAGCCGAGCGTGGCACTTCCTATCTTTTGCGCAGACTGCCAGGTCGCAAAATTCTGTTGACGAATGCACCGGCAGGTTACTCGCGCGATGTTGTGCGGCATTTAGGTTTACATAAACATTTTGCCGATCATGTGCCGATTGAATCGATGGTGGTGCATCGTCAGCTGCGTCCGAAACCGTCACCGTGGTTATTACGTCGCTTGTTATCGTCACGAGGATTGAGTCCCAGACGTTGCGTGCTGGTGGAAGACTCGTTAGAAAATTTAAAATCAGCCAGAACGCTGGGTATACGAACCGTTTGGTTGACGGGCTACACACGGGGTACACGTCATCGCCCCGCCTTTGTCGATGTGAAAGTAAAATCGCTTAACCAGCTTGCGCGCCAGCGTCGCAAACTCGGCGCAGGCTAAGCCGTCCGGCAGCTTTCGGGGGCCGGTTCCAAGTCTGGGTTACATTACGTAGGAAACCTTGCGGCAACCCGGACTTCTCCGCCGCTACCATCGATTGCTCGACTGAAAACAACCATGGCCACTACAAAACCAGGTGAGCGTAAGCTACAGATCCTTCAGGCTCTGGCAGCGATGCTGCAGAACCCTAAGAGCGAGAAAATCACCACAGCAGCGCTAGCGGCGCGGTTAGACGTCTCTGAAGCGGCGCTGTATCGGCATTTCGCCAGCAAGGCGCAGATGTATGAAGGCCTGATTGAATTTATCGAGACCAGTATTTTTACCCTGATTAATCAGATCACTCAGAACGAAGAATCGGGGCAAGTTCAAGCCGCCAGTATCGCCGGCGTGCTTCTCGACTTTGCTGAAGAAAACCCCGGTATGACCAAAGTACTGATCGGTGACGTGCTGGTGAATGAAGATGAGCGTCTCCAGCACCGTATGAATCAATTTGTCGAGCGCGTTGAACTCGGGCTTAGACAGTCATGGAAATTAGCCGCGAGTCAGGGCATCATTTCTGAAAACCAGGCCGCGATTCGGGCCAGCATGATGATGGCGTTTGTGATTGGACGCTGGCATCGTTTTGCTAAGAGTGGTTTTTATCTCAAGCCCTCAGACGATGCTGATCTGATGCTAGGCTTGTTGGTCGCCTAAGAGGGCTTTCAAGTCAGGCTTTAAGCGTCTTACTTAGACAGCTGCCCGCATACCACGCAATCGTCGTTACGTTTGGTGCGTATGCTGGTCCACTCCATATGCTTTGCATCTAGCAGTAATAAACGCTGCGCGAGCGATTCGCCGAGCTCAGCCACAATCTTGAGTGCTTCGGCCGCCTGCATCGTGCCAATAATGCCGACCAGTGGTGCAAACACACCCATGGTTGAGCATTGCTCTTCTTCAAAATGCTGATCCGGCGGGAACAAGCAAGCGTAACAAGGCGTCGTGCCTGAGCGAGAGTCAAATACGGCGACTTGCCCATCCATACGAATCGCCGCACCCGACACTAAGGGCACGCGTGCCTCAACGCAGGCGCGATTAATCGCGTGTCGGGTTACAAAGTTATCCGTACAGTCCAGCACCACACTGGCATTCGCTACTAAGCTGGCCAGCGTTGCCTCATCAGCTCGTGCACAGAGTGTGACGACTTCGGTATCGGGATTAATTTGTGCGAGTGTGTGTTTTGCAGATTCAGCTTTGTGCTGACCGACACTCGCTGTGGTGTGAATAATTTGCCGCTGCAAATTGGTGAGATCAACGACATCATGATCGACCAAGGTAATTTTTCCGATGCCGGCCGAGGCGAGATACATAGCCACGGGCGAGCCCAGACCACCAGCGCCAATCACCACTGCGTGGGCGGCAAGTAGTTTGGCTTGGCCATCGATACCAATCTCATCGAGCAGTAGGTGGCGCGAGTAGCGTAGTAGTTGTTGATCGTTCATCAGACTAGGAATGAAAACGGCCGCATCACTGCGGCCGGTAAGCTAATGAAAGCGCGTTTACTTCTTGTCGCTTCCATCCGAATTATTAATCGTCGTTTCTTTTTTGTTTTCGACTTTCGCTGATTTCGACAGCTGCACTGTTTGACCTTTCAGATGATTCAGTGCTTGAGCCAGTTGGAAATCTTCTTTGCTGCCAAATTCAAGCGGCTTACGTTTTTTCTCAGTCGCAGCGATGCGTTTCTGTTCTTCGAGTTCATCGACGACATTAGCGCCGTTGCCCGCTTCTTTGTCTTTATCGTTCGACAAATGCTTTTGCAGATCCGCTTCTCTCAGGCGCAAACCATTCATGCCATCGCCGTCAGCGTATTCATCCACCATCAAATCAGGCACGATACCTTTTGCCTGAATCGAGCGACCATTCGGAGTGTAGTAACGCGCAGTGGTTAGTTTCACCGCCGTGTCGGCAGACAATTGACGTATGGTTTGAACAGAACCTTTACCAAAGGTTTGTGAACCCATGATGGTGGCGCGTTTGTAATCTTGCAGAGCGCCGGCAACGATTTCTGAAGCGGATGCAGAACCTGCATTCACTAATACCACCATTTTTACTTTTTTAGCGGCTTCAGGTATGCGAGTCAGTGGATCACCGCCGACGCGAGTCGCGTAATACTCGCGACGCGCAAAATAGGTCGCTTTGGAATCCGGTAGTTGACCATTGGTTGAAACAACCGGTACATCTTTCGGAAGGAAAGCCGCTGAAACACCAATCGCACCCGGCAATACGCCGCCCGGATCATTTCGCAGATCGAGAACCAGTCCTTTCATATTCGGATCTTGTTGGAATAGTGCGCTGATTTTTTTAGCTAAGTCATCGACGGTGGGTTCTTGAAACTGCGATACGCGTATCCAGCCATAACCCGGCTCGATCATTTTGCCCTTTACGCTTTGCACACGAATTTCTTGGCGCGTGATGGTAATCAGCAAAGGCTTGTCTTCTTCTTTGCGCGCTACGGTAAGTGTAATTTTCGTATTGGGTTCGCCGCGCATGCGTTTGACCGCTTCATCCAGCGTCATGCCTTTTACAGGTGTGCTGTCTAAGCGAGTAATCAGATCGCCCGCTTTTAATCCTGCTTTGTAGGCGGGTGAATCTTCAATCGGCGAAATCACTTTGACATAGCCGTCTTCCATTCCAACTTCGATACCCAGGCCGACAAATTTACCCTGCGTACCTTCACGAAGTTCTTTAAATGCTTTTTTGTCTAGATAGGCTGAGTGCGGATCGAGTGAGGCCACCATACCTGAGATAGCTTCAGTCAATAATTTTTTATCTTCAACCGGTTCGACATAATCTGATTTGATCAAACCAAATACATCGGCGAGCTGACGTAGCTCTTCGATAGGGAGTGGCGTACCCGCATTCCGCTGGGCTAATGCGTCGAACTGCATCGAGCCCGCAATGCCTGCAATAAGGCCGAGCCCAATTAGTCCGATATTTTTCATTCTGCTACCCATGTCTCACCTGTTCATCCAAGAGGACGGATCAATCGCCCGCCCTTGATATCGCATTTCAAAGTATAAACCTGATTGTTCATTGCCGCCGCTATTACCTACAGTGGCTATTACGTCCCCCGCTTTGAGTTTGTCACCCGGCCGCTTGAGTAGGGACTGGTTGTTGCCGTAAATAGTCATGTACTGGCCGCCATGATCCACCACCAGTAAATTGCCGAACCCCCGCATCCAGTCCGCAAAAATGATTTCTCCGGCCGCGATTGCCCTCACTTCCGCACCCTCAGACGCCTTGATGAATAAGCCTTTCCAGTTAGGGCCGTCCGCACGACGCGCGCCGAAACTGGCCACCAGCTCACCTTTGACCGGTGACTTTAGCTTGCCTTTCATGCTGCCAAATCCGCTGCCATCGCTCACTGGTGGCGGTTCGGGTTCAGATTCAGCCGCCGTCTTGCTGGCTGCTTTGGGTGGGCTGGCTTCGGCCCGCTCGGCAGATTTGTCAGCTGAGCGCCCCTTAGCCGCTTGTTTTTGTTCAGCCTTGGCGCGCGCCCGTCGCTTGGCTTCTTCTTCCTCGGCTTTGCGCTGTTGTGCAATTAAAGCAGTGAGTTTTTCAACCAATGACGAGAGTCGTTCTTCATCGCGCGACAGATTACCGGCTTGCTTGCGCTGTGAGCTGAGCTGAGTCGACAGTTGCGATAGCAGCGCCTTGCGCTTATTTTTTTCTTTTTCGAGTAGCGCTTTTTGCTCACGCTGCTCGTCAGCGATGTCTTCGAGTGCGTTGCGGGCTTCTTCCGCATCCAACTTATTGGCCTCAATCGCTGCCAGATTTTGCTGCAGTATGTCGATCGCTTTCGACTGCTCAGCAGACACATAGCCCAGATAGCGCAGCTCGCGTGCGATGCGATTCGGGTTCTCGCCCGACAGCAGCAGCTTCACACGATCATCCTGCCCACCGACATACTGCCCGCGCAGCATTTTCTCGAGTCGATTACGTTGCTGAGCTACCGCTGTCTCCAATGCTTCCTGACTAACCGTCAATTTCTCAAGGCGTTTTTTAGTTCTTTCTTGTTCAGCAGCGAGTTCGCGCAGGCTTCGATTGGCATTCGATATTGCCGCTTCTGAGGCGGCCAGCGAATCGGCCGCATGTCCGCGCGCCTTTTCGGTTTTGCCGATGTCTTCCTTTAGAGTCAACAGTTTCTTGCGAAGTTCCGCACGTTCTTGTTCTGCGGATTCTTTTTGACGACTGCGTTCCAGTGATTTAGCTGATGGCTCGGCCATAGCTGATGACGCAGCCAAGGTGGCTGCGATCCAGAACGTGAGCACCCTGCGGATGAATAGCATTCGTTGCTTAGCGCGCTTTACCCTGACTAGCGACAGCGTGCATCGCAGCCTCGATTGCCGATGCATCACCGAGGTAGTAGCTCTTAATTGGGCGCAGGTCGGCATCCAGTTCGTACACTAGCGGCTGACCATTAGGTATGTTCAGCCCGACGATATCCTGTTCGCTAATGCCATCGAGTGACTTAATCAGCGCGCGCAGGCTGTTGCCATGGGCAGAAATGAGGATGCGTTTGCCGCTTCGAATGGCCGGCGCTATCGATTCGGTCCAGAACGGCATTACTCGCGACACCGTGTCTTTCAGACATTCAGTCAGTGGAATCTGTTCACGACTCAACCCGGCGTAGCGCGCGTCATGGAACGAGGCGCGTTCATCCGACGGGTCTAAAGGCATGGGCGGGACGTCATAGCTGCGCCGCCATATTAATACCTGATCGTCACCGTATTGAGCGGCCGTTTCCGTCTTGTTTAAGCCTTGCAGTGCGCCGTAATGGCGTTCATTCAGACGCCAGCTGTGCACCGTGGGTAGCCACATCAGGTCCATTTCGTCGAGCGTGATCCACAAAGTGCGAATCGCCCGGCGCAGCACCGAGGTGTAGGTTAGGTCAAAGCTCAAACCCGCTTCTTTCAGTAGGCGGCCCGCCTGGCGCGCCTCTTCCTCACCTTTATCGGTCAGGTCAACATCGGTCCAGCCAGTGAAGCGATTTTCGCGATTCCAGGTGGATTCACCATGGCGCATGAAGACAATCTTGTACATTAGTGGCTAACAATCCGCGGAGTAGAGAAACGGCGTGAAAGCCGTGCTGAATTATTTCAGCCTTCTATTTTATAATGGCACGCTTGATGGTGACGATAGGATCTTCGTGAAATTCTTGATTGACAATATCTGGCTCATTTTGCTCGCTCTGGTATCAGGGGGCGCGTTGGCTTGGCCCAGCTTAACCCGCGGTAAGCATTCCCTATCCACCTTGCAAGCAATTCAGTTGCTTAACAAAAGTAAGGTATCCATCGTCGACGTACGCAAGTCGGAAGAATTCAGCGCAGGTCATCTGCGTGAGTCAAAAAATATTCCCCTTGATGATCTTGATAAGCGAGTCGGCGAACTCGACAAATCTCATGCGGTGCTCGTCGTTTGCCAGAGCGGAGTTCGCGCTTCGCGTGCGGCGGCTGAATTTAGGCGTGCAGGATTCGGCGAGGTCTACATACTCGATGGTGGATACACCGAATGGCGCTCTCAGGGCCTTCCTGTCGCTAACTGAATTTAAGAAAGAGAGTACTCAGCGATGGTTGCACGAGTTTTGATGTACAGCACCGGCGTTTGCCCTTACTGCACTATGGCAGAGCGTTTATTGAAAGCCAAGGGCATTGATGAGATCGAAAAAATTCGTATCGACCTCGACCCTGAGCAACGTACCTTGATGATGGAAAAAACCGGTCGTCGTACCGTGCCACAGATTTATATCGGTGACACCCACGTGGGCGGCTTTGATGATCTGTCAGCGCTCGATCGCGAAGGTAAGCTTGATCCTTTATTGCAGGCTTAATAATCCTGCGCATTTATTCACTTTGACGAAAGCGTTTCATGTCTGAACAAAACCAAGCTGCCGATCAGCAACCAATTTTTAATATCCAGCGCGTTTATTTAAAGGATATGTCACTTGAGCAGCCCAATTCGCCGGCTATATTTCTCGAACAAGAAGCGCCGACTATCGAAGTAGCGATCGATATCGCGTCTGAAACTCTCGCCGAATCTATTCACGAAGGCACCATCACCATTACTGTCACTGCAAAAATTCAAGACAAGATTGCGTTTTTGGTTGAAGGTAAACAAGCAGGTATTTTTGAGGTGCGTAACGTTCCCGACGAACAGTTAGAACTGATACTTGGTATCTCTTGCCCTAACATTTTGTATCCGTATTTGCGTGCGAACATCGCCGATACGATTACACGCGCTGGCTTCCCGCCGATACATCTCAACGAAATTAATTTCGAAGCGTTTTATCAACAGCGCAAACTTGCTATTGCAGAGTCTGCAGCAGCTAAGCACTAATCATCATGCGGCTTGTTTCCCTGCTTAGCGTTGCATTCGGTTTGATACTCATTAGTACCGAGAGTAGCGCTATTGATTTCAAATCCGTGGGGCCTGGGCCAGCCATCATGTATGACGCGCCAACACAAAAATCTCGCAAGATGCATGTGGCACCCATTGGCATGCCGGTGGAAATCGTTTTCGCCAATGGTGATTGGGTGCGCGTGCGTGATGCAGCAGGTGAGTTGAGTTGGATGGAAAGTCGCTCCTTAGCAGCGCAGCGCACGGTAGTGGTTGAAGTCACACAAGCCAGTGCGCGTGCTTCCGCTAGCGAGAGCGCTCCCATCATTTTCCATGCTGCCAAAGGCGTGGTGTTAGAGCTAGCCGAGCCGCCAGCCTCGGGCTGGATCAAAGTCAAACATCGCGATGGCGATATTGGCTATATCAAAGCCCTCGAAGTTTGGGGCGAATAAGCCCTCTCCACTCCCATGAACATCACATTACTCGGGGCCGGCGCCTGGGGTACAGCGCTCGCAGTGACATTGGCAGAGCGGCATCAAGTCACACTGTGGAGTCGTGATGCATCACTCCTTGATGCGATCGCAGCCTCTAGAGAAAATACACGATATCTAGCAGGCATTCGTCTGCCGCAATCACTACAACTCAGTTCCGATTTTTCACAAGCAGTCGAGCATGCTAAGGGCGGGCTAGTCATCGTTGCTACGCCCGTGTCAGGATTGCGCCCTATCGCCAATCAACTACGCTCATGCGCAATCGATAACGTGGTTTGGTTGTGCAAAGGTTTTGAACAAGACAGCGCATTACTACCGCATCAGGTAGTACAACAACTACTTCCACACGATCTGCCCGTTGGCGCATTGTCCGGCCCATCCTTTGCATTAGAAGTTGCATGCGGTTTGCCGTGTGCGTTGACCATAGGCTCAAGCAGTAGTGAATTATGTGCGCGTGTTGTTTCAGCTTTTCATAGCGGCAGCATGCGTGTGTACGCGACCGATGATGTGATTGGTGTTGAAGTCGGTGGTGCTGTAAAAAATATTCTCGCTATCGCCACCGGCATTGCTGATGGATTAGGTTTAGGAATGAATGCACGCGCTGCATTAATTACCCGTGGCTTGGCTGAAATTACCCGCCTTGGTGTTGTGCTCGGAGGACGCAGCGAAACCTTCATGGGGCTCACTGGCATGGGTGATTTGATATTAACGTGCACCGGTGATTTGTCACGTAACCGACAAGTGGGATTAGGTTTGGCAGCCGGTAAATCATTGCAAGACATCGTTACCGAATTAGGCCATGTCGCTGAAGGCGTGCGATGTGTGCAAGC
>JBEGSP010000179.1:0-10120 GCA_041179845.1 Pseudomonadota bacterium | reverse complement strand
TTCCTGGGTTCGAATCGAAATTTATGTAGCTTGGCTGTAGCCACTAAAATTTCACCCGTGATAAATAATAGCTTGGGCGTTGATTCTCATTTATGGTTGGTTTGTGGATTAAATATCAAGTACGTGTCATGGTAACGACATGCACATTAGCAATAATTTAGAGCGTGATTTTCATAGCGAATTTATGAATATTGGGGTTATATTGGGCGTACCTGGGGCGCTGTTTTTTTCTGTGTTCTTTCTCTATTTTTGTACCTTGAAGAAAAGTAGAGTGGAGTATGGTCAAATTAGCTACATATTGGCTTATCCTTTTTTAATGAGTGTGTTTCTGCGTCTTTTGATTGAATCAGTTGGTGGTGTTGGTATGTATCTATCTTTATTAATGCTCCTAGCGGCCATCGCTGCAGAGGCAAATCGAGCATTTACGCCCATTTGAATTATATGAAGTGGACTGCAATCATCCCAGCAAGGGCGAACTCGAAAGGCTTGCCAAATAAGAACATCGTTTCGCTTCGAGGGAAATTGCTTTATATGTATGCTGTGGATGAAGCTATCGCGGCTGGGGCAGATAAGGTGGTGATTACGACCGATATAGCGCAGATAATTTTAGGGGCGCAAAAGAGCGGCGTAGAAGTTCTTGCCAGGCCAGGGGATCTTGCGCTCGACGCTTCTTCGATGGAGTCGGTAATTTTGCACGCCTGTAAGACTCTTAATTTGTCTGGAACCATAGTGTTATTACAGCCGACATCTCCGCTGCGCCGTGCGAAACATATACAGATGGGGCTATCGATGTTTGCGCAAGGGCATTTTGACTTGGTCATGTCAGTCACAGAGGCCAATAGCTCGGTACTCAAATGCGGATTTACCGATGGGGCTGCTTTTCGGCCCATTTCTGATCCTAAATATTGCTTTGCCAACCGGCAGCAGTTACCAGGCCTGGTACGACCAAATGGTGCGATTTATGTGTTCGACGCTGAATCATTTGCTGATAGTGAAGGTTTTCCAGTGGCCAGCATTGGCGCACTGCGTATGACCCCTGAAGAAAGTCTAGATGTCGATACGCTAGAGGACTTCAAGCGCTGCGAAGCAGCTTTAGAAATGAGTGAAAAGCCAAGGTAAGTATGAAGATTGCAAATAGGGAAATTTCAGCGGCGCATTCGCCTATCGTGGTTGCAGAAATTGGGATCAACCATGGCGGTGACTTGGATGTGGCCAAGAATATGGTATTGGCGGCGCACCAAGCAGGTTGCGAAATGGTGAAACATCAAACGCACTTGGTTGAGGACGAGATGACTGATGAGGCGAAATCGATTTTCCCGCCCAATGCTAACAAATCAATCTGGCAAGTGATGGATGAATGTGCTCTCTCCAAGGGCGATGAGGTCGCATTAAAGGCTTATGCGGAGTCGCTAGGGATGATTTATATATCAACTCCGTTTTCGAGGGCGGCTGCCGATTTCTTGAATGAGATTGATGTGCCGGCGTTCAAGATTGGCTCGGGAGAGTGCAATCACTTGCCGCTGATTCGACATATCGCCAAATTTGGCAAGCCTGTTATTATGAGCACCGGGATGCAAACTATCGAGTCTTTGCGACCGTCTGTGCAGATTTTGGATGACGCTGGCATTGACTACGCGCTTTTGGAGTGCACCAATCTGTATCCATCCCCACCAGAGATCGTTAGCTTACAGGGTATTGGAGAGTTGCAGCGGGCGTTTCCACGCGCTGTGATCGGTTTCTCCGACCACAGTATTGGGCCTGAAATGGCACTTTCGTCAGTGGCGCTGGGAGCTTGCATACTTGAGCGCCATTTCACCGATACGCGCTACCGTGAGGGGCCAGATATTTCCTGCTCAATGGATCCCGCCGAACTGAAATACCTTATCGACCGCTCACGGGAGATCCACGTTGCACTGAATAATCCTAAGATGCGGACAGCGCCTGAGGAGGGTGTCTATCGATTTGCACGCGGATCTGTGGTAGCTGACAAGAATCTACCAGCGGGGCATGTCATTACCGAGGCTGATATATGGGCTCGTCGCCCTGGCTCAGGAGAGGTCGGTGTTGAGCATTTCTATTATTTAATTGGTGCTAAGTTGGCGCAACCGGTTCAGCGAAACCAGCAGTTGCGTTGGAGTGATCTGGTGGGTGTGGAGCGTCCGGAATGATCGCTCCTCAGAAGAAAAAGGGTCACGATGCATTGCGCAAGCGTCTGTTGTTCGTTACTGGTACAAGGGCGGACTATGGCAAGCTAGAGCCACTAGCGCGAGCAGCCCAGAAAGTTGGTTTTCAAATCACATTTTTCGTCACCGGGATGCATATGATGAAGCGGTACGGTGAGACTCGATTGGAAGTAAAGCGATTCATTAATGCGGACTTCTTTGAATACGTTAACCAGCGAGAAGGTGACGCTTTGGATTTCATTCTATCGAAGACCATTCTGGGCTTTTCCGATTTCCTGCACGAGCATCGACCTGATCTGGTTGTGATCCATGGCGACAGGGTGGAGGCATTAGGTGCTTCCATCGTCTGTGCCATGAGTTATATACCGTCGGCACATATTGAAGGTGGGGAAGTGTCTGGGACAATCGACGAAAGTATCAGGCATTGCAACACTAAACTCTGTGCAACACATTTTGTTAGTTCCGAAGCGGCTCGGCAACGCGTACTTGCACTCGGCGAAACGCCGGATCGCGTGTTCAACATCGGTTCTCCCGAATTGGATACGCATATGCAGCCCTCTGGCGTATCAATTGATGAGGTTAGAGCATATTACGACATCCCTTTTACTGACTACGGGATCGCTGTTTTTCATCCTGTCACTTCGGAGGTCGATACGATTAAGGAACAGGCGGATGCGGTATTTGGTGCCCTGGAAGCTAGTGGGAAATGCTTTGTGGTGATTGCTCCCAACAATGACCCTGGAACCGAAGAGATATTTTCGGTTATTGCAAAGCTACCTACAGACCGATTCAGGGTGATTCCGTCTATGCGCTTCAACTACTTCTCGGAGTTGATGAAGAACGCATCGCTCATGGTGGGTAACAGTAGCGCAGGAGTGAGAGAGGCACCTTTTCTAGGGTTGATCAGTATTGATGTCGGGAGTAGACAAAATAATCGCGCCCAAGCATCGTCAATACTGAGTTGTAAGGCCGGTGAGGTGGATAAGCTTCAAAACTTCATCAAGTCTTATTGGGCGAAGAGGCAGGTGCCAGATTCGTCATTTGGGAATGGCTTAGCTTCAGATAACTTTGTTCGGGTTCTTTCTGATCCAGGTTACTGGCAGATATCGCTACAGAAAGAGTTTCGTTCCTAGACCTGATGCCGTAGGGCAAGCCGGAGGGGAAGCCCTCTCGGGGCGCCCCCGATGTCTTATCGTAAGAATATTTACATGCTTCATAGATTCAAAGTATATTTCTTGGAAATTTGGTACCTCGCGGGAGCTGACGTATATCGACTTCGCTTCATATTTGCACTGTTTCTTCTTATCGGTCTTTTGGATCTAGTCGGACTTGGCTTGATAGGGCAGTACGTTTCTATCGCGCTTGGGGCCGCGCCTACATCCCATGTTCTGAGTGATAGTCTTCGGGACGTCGGTATGGGGGTCGTCGGGATTGTCTTGCTGCTGGTATTTGCCATGAAAGCGGGACTTGGAATCTGGGCAAATAAGCGTATCTTCAGTATGGCAGGGCGGATAGAGGTTAAGCTGCGCGTAGAATTACTGCGGCGATACCAGGCCATGCCTTATCAAGCTTGGGCTGCTAGAAACTCCTCCGATTACATCAATGCTATAAACGTCTGGGCCCCGCAGTATGCGCGCTTGGTCTTGATGTCTCTACTTCGTCTGAGTGCAGAGGCATTGGTCGCCTGCTTAATTCTCACCTTTCTTTTTTGGGTCGATCCACTTGCATTTGTTGTGTTGTTGGCTTTAATTACCAGCGTTACCTTGCTTTATGACCGCATTCTCCGAAAAAAGAACCGGGTCTATGCTGACCGGTTCAGGGTTGTTTCCTCTTTGGTAATTACTGATGTACGCCAAGCGATGGATGGCATTAAAGAGATACGCGTATTGGGGGCGGAGGAGTTTTTTAGTGATCGTATTGCGCGAAATGGAGAGGAGTTATGTTCGGCGCAAGCCAGTAGCAATACAATCTCTAGTTCCTCGCGCTACTTTCTAGAGTTTGCTGTAGTAGTCTTTGCAGCTCTTGTTCCTCTTGTGGTAGCGGGAACTGGCGGCCGTACTGTCGATTTAGTCCCCGTGCTTGCGATATTCGGGGCTGGCACGATGCGACTCGTCACGCTTTTTAGCCTGACTACTTCAACTTTAACGCAGTTGGGCTTCTATCGGCAGGTAGTGCACTCTCTTTTCAAGGATCTGAAGCAGGAGATTCCTAATTCGCGTAGGGAAGTTTTCGATCACTCCTTTGGAAATTTCTCCTATATTTCTGCAAGGAAACTTGGATTCTCTTACTCATCTGCACCCGCTCCAGTGCTCAATGATGTGGACTTCACTATAAAATACGGGGACAAGATAGTGTTGTTAGGAGCGTCCGGCAGCGGCAAATCTACGCTCGTCGACTTGCTTCTTGGCATTCTGCAGCCCAACAGAGGAAGTATCGAGGTGACTGACATATCGGGGCGTTTACTGGGGCACAGTGCAGCGCCTTACTCAGTGTATCTGCCCCAGTCCACCTTCCTCATAGACGACACAGTGCGTCGAAATGTGGCGCTCGGGCAGAACGATGCGCAGATCGATGAAGCGCTGGTAAGGGACGCTTTACAGAGGACAAGGCTTTGGGAAGTTGTTGAAGCGCTGCCACAGGGATTGGATACTCCGGTGGGTGATCGTGGTCTTCGTCTATCCGGTGGACAACGGCAACGAATTGCGATTGCGCGAGCTTTCTATTTGGGCAAAACGGTTTTGTTTCTTGATGAGGCCACCAGCGCAATCGATGCCAAAACAGAAGAAGCAATAGTAGACGATTTGTTATCGAGCTCTGATGAATTGACCGTAGTACTCATCACCCACCGTGTGGAAATAGCCCATCGTTTTGACCGTATATATCGGGTGGAGCACGGTAACGTGCGGGAAGTTACTGACGAATTCAAAAAGAATATACCAATCGTATGAGCGTTATTGTCTACATCCCTACGGGTCTTCAAACACCCGAGTTAGAAATTATGCTAGCCAAGGCTCAGCTGGCAATAGATGCCGGAGAGTCTACCGTTATAGCTACTTGCGCTGGCGGGAAAGGTTATGCCTGTTCACTAAATATTTATGGCCTGCGATCAATTTGTTTGGTCTGCAAGTCTCAAACCTATAGGGCTCTCCGCGCTTTACGCGGTAGTTACATGCATGTTGAAACACCTGTTCAGGTCGAATTCCCTATTGGCACTCTGTCGCGACTGGAATTGTTTGAAAACCGCTGGACCTTGAAGAATTACAGCTTCGATGGCGTTGACGTTGGGCAGGCGGCCTACTCTAGCTACATCGGTGTCTCGCGTGATCAGGATCTTGAGGGGCGACTGGCACGATACTCGCTTAGACAACTATTAGTGACTTCAGAAAATTTGGTGGGCTGGGCGCGCATGACGCTGTCGCAACGCACAGCACATCGCGTGGTCCTATACAACGGACGACAGAATCAATACCGCCCACTACTGAGGGTCGCTCAGCAAATGAAGATTCCGGTCGAGGTGATGGAGTTTTCTGGTCAGCACGCGGGTTGCGTTTATACCTTCGAAGATCAGTTACCCCAAGACCTCGATGTGCTGAACCGCAGCATCGAGACACGATGGAAGACCTTCGGTGGTGATATTCGGAAATGCGCAGCGGACTATTATACGTACAAGCGTTCGGGTGGCGTGATCAATGATTCCAAGGCTTATGTGCTTGACCAGAAGGTGGGCATGCTACCAGTCGGTTGGAATGCAAGTAAACACAATGTGGCTATTTTTAACAGCTCGGAGGATGAATTCGCTGCGTTGGGTGGCGAGTACGACAAGACTCTCTACCCCAACCAGGCCGAAGCTATCACGCGCTTGTGTGAGTCGCTGCATGACGATCCGGACGTGGTGCTATGGCTGCGCATTCATCCCAATCTAAAGAACGTAGGCTGGGGTTTTGCCGTTAGGCTTCATGAGTTGCAAGCTAAGTACGCCAATGTGCACGTGATTGCTGGCGACTCCCCAGTGAGTTCATACAGTCTGCTCGATGCATGTGCCATTACCCTCAGCTTTGGATCAACCATGGGGGTGGAGGCAGCGTACTGGGGTAAGCCTTCCATATTGATTGGACGTTGCGTCTATGAGCTTCTTGGGTCGGTCTATACGCCGACTACACATGAAGAGGTCGTGGAACTTTTGCGCACGCGTGATCTTCCTGCATTGCCGGTAGAGGGGGCCTACAAGGTTGCCCTCTTCTGGAGTCTTGGGGGCCATTCGCTACATAGTTTTACAGGAAACCGTTCAACTGGCTTCAGGTTTGCAGGGCGGCTGCTGGGCAAGACTCTATTCGAAAAGCTGAGCTACGGCTTCGGGAAGTTTTTTGAGAATATTATTTTAGGCAAACTAATCAACTTTGGGTTGAGGCGGGCGAAATCAAAGTACGAGAGGGGCGGCGGTGCGTTTTTTAGTCGCTGAAAGCATTTCATTGAAACCTCATCTTGAGACTGCTGGAGAGGTGGCACTTCAGGCACTAAGTGACGGACACGAAGTCAGCTTCGCCTGGCTTGGCGAGCAACTGCTCTGGTCGGACTGGCATCTTCCGACCATCGCTCGCTGGTTAGGATGTTCTCTAGAGCGACGTGAGTATCGGTTTGAGCGCCTGCTGGCCCAAGAGGGTGTTAGTCTCCAGGGGCGTGCGGCAGACGATCCGGCCTGGCAAAGCGAAATTGCAGAATGGTCGCAGCACTTTTCGGGTGACCTGGAAGACCTGAAGCAGTATTCCTATCATGGGGCTGCTTTAGGGGCTGGGGCCGCTTCTTCGCTCATTTCTTACACTGGTAACAGTCGATACGAACCGCATGAGGATCTTGAACGTGTTCGCAAGTGTTTGGCTGCAGCACTATTGGTTTACTTTCGCGCGAAAAGAGTCATTAGTGCATATAGACCTGATGTGGTAATCACCTTCAACGGTAGATTCGCCACATCCAAGCCAATTGTTACGGCCGCAGAGCAGGCTGGAGTTGTCGTACTGCGACACGAGCGTGGCTGTACCTATAGCCACTACGAAATCTTTTCGGACGCAATCCATAACTTTCGTTACATTCGTCGTCGTATTGAGCAATCTTGGGATGCTGCTGATCCCCAACAGCGAGAGCTGCTGGGACATCAGTTTTTCCGCCGTAGGCGCAGTGGAGATGGTATCGGTTGGCATTCATTTACAGCAGACCAGGAAAAGGGAATGGTTCCAGACCGCTCGCTCGACAAGCGCAGATTGGTTTACTTTTCATCAAGCGATGACGAGTTCGCAGCGGTGGCGGATGCCTATGAACCTGGTCCTTGGCCGGATCAGCTCAGTGCGGTCCAGGATTTGATCGCAGCTTATAGCGTCTACAAAGATCTCGAGCTGGTGATAAGGGTCCATCCCCACTTGGTAAAGAAGTCTGTTGCAGAGCGGGAGCGATGGGCACAACTCCGACAGACTGGGGTTAGGGTAATCGCACCACACGAGAATGTTGACTCATACGCCCTGATTGACTCTGCAGACCTTGTTGCCTCATACGGATCAACGATCGGCATGGAGGCAGCTTATTGGGGGAAGCCTAGTATCTTGTTGGGGCCTTGTGCCTATCGCGGTTCGGGAGCGGTCCTTGAGCCTACTGACAAAAAACAAATAGAAGTCCTGCTTAATCCGCAAAGACCTATAACTGCTCCCCACCAAGAACGCTGCCTTCCATATGGCCACTACTTCGTGACTTATGGGCGTAAGTTCCGATACTATGTTCCTGAGTCTCTTTCAGAGGGCTATTTGCTTGGCCAACGTCTGGGGTGGGATCCCTGGCCAGTTCACTTGCTGCGTAAGATGCGCGTAATGTGGCTTTATAGAAACTTCAGGAAATATTTGAGTAAAGTGTGACGAAAAGAAAGCGAATTCTTGTTACGGGCGGCGCAGGCTTCCTCGGCTCTCATTTGTGCGAGAGGTTGCTGCGCGATGGCCATCAGGTCTTATGTGTCGACAATTACACAACGGGTCACCGAGAGAATATTTTTCATCTCTTGAAAAATCCTGCCTTTGAGATGATGCATCATGATGTAACTTGGCCACTTTATGTGGAGGTGGATCAGATTTACAATTTGGCTTGCCCTGCGAGTCCAGTGCATTATCAATATGATCCGGTTCTAACCACCAAAACCAGTGTGCTAGGCGCAATTAACATGCTCGGTCTTGCTAAACGCCTAAATGCGCGTATTCTGCAGGCAAGTACTTCCGAGGTGTATGGGGACCCAGATGTACATCCGCAAAGCGAAACATATTGGGGGCGAGTAAATCCAATCGGTCCTCGCGCATGTTACGACGAAGGCAAGCGTTGTGCCGAAACACTTTTTTTTGATTACTTCCATCAGAATAGCGTGGATATCAAAGTGGTGCGCATCTTCAACACGTATGGTCCGAGAATGCATCCAAATGACGGACGAGTGGTGAGTAACTTTATTGTTCAGGCACTTAAGGGTGAGGATATAACAATTTACGGAGATGGAAGTCAGACACGTAGTTTTTGCTATGTGGACGAGTTGATAGAATTCTTTGTTCGATTTATGGGAACAGAAAAAGGCATTACTGGTCCGGTCAATGCGGGTAATCCCTCCGAGTTTTCCATGCTTCAACTCGCGGAAGAAGTTCTGCGGTTAGTTGGCGGTAGCTCGAAGATCGCATTCCGCCCTTTGCCACAAGACGACCCCAAGCAACGCCAGCCTGACATTTCGCTTGCTAGGAATCTTACGGGCTGGCAGCCCAGCGTGCAACTAACGGATGGACTGCGAGAGACCATCAAGTATTTCCGTAATAGATTGGGAATTGCATAATGACTAGGGTGCTATTTCTTTCCAACATACCCACACCTTATCAACTCGATTTTTTTGGGGCCGTCGCGAGATCGGTTGATGTGCGTGCGGTATTTCTTCGTGGTCGCGAGTCAAATAGGGACTGGAATCTTCCTGAGAAACCGTGGATTCGGATACTTGGCGATGGTCTGCGCAAACCCGTTTGGAAAGAACTTCGATCTTTACTGGAAGAGTTTAAGCCGGACCATGTCTTGGTTGGTGGATATCGTCTCTCACTATCATTTCAGCTCAGGGGTTACTGCGCTTTCCATGGAATATGTTTCCATTACTGGCTGGAAAAACCCTTGCCCGTAACTTGGCTTCGGGCAGTGATTCGCCAATTTGTATGGGCGCTGACACTGCCTTTTGCTAGGCAAATTTTTTGCATTGGAAAAGAGGCAATGGAGGCCTATCGCCCTTATGCTAAAAAAACGGTTAATCTTCCGTATTCAATTGACGCGTCTCGGTACGTCTCGCGCCATAGTGAATCGAATAAGCCGGTTAAATGTCTCTATATTGGGCAATACATTGTGCGCAAGGGTGTTCCTGAGTTGCTGGAGGCGTTTGAAGGCATTGGGCCGGATCAGGCGATGCTATCTCTTTATGGCTCGGGCGAATTGATGAGCCTAGTTGCGAACTATACCCAAAAGTATTCTCATATAAATGAGGGTGGTTTTGTTGAGCCTGATGAACTCCCCAGGTTAATTTCTAACCATGATCTTTTACTGGTGCCCTCGCACCACGATGGTTGGGCTGTGGTCGTCGCTGAGGCAATGGCTTCAAGTCTTCCAGTGATTAGTACGCGTTATACGGGGGCATTTGTTGAGTTGGGCCAATGGAAGGGGGCGTTTAGAACAGGGGCTCTATGTGAAGTTAATGCTCAATCAATTCGCCAGACTATACTTGAATATGTCAACGAGCCTGAGCGGTTGACAAGGGACGGGAAGCTTGGTCGTGCGATTATATTGGCATCATCCGCAGAGTCAAAAAATGCTGCTAGAGTTCTACTAGATAAACTAAGCTAAAAATTACTTTTGAGCAAGTGATACTAAAAAACGGGTTGCCTCCCATGGCC